>NC_006908.1:300000-600000 GCF_000008365.1 Mycoplasma mobile 163K | reverse complement strand
CTTTAGGGTCAACACATTTTGATGCAACAATAGCAGGAACTTCTTTTGAGCAAAATAAGCCAATAATTATTGTTGTAAATAAATGAGATTTAATTGAAAAAAATGAAAAAACAATGGAAGAATTTACTAAAAAAATTCGAGCTCAATTTCACTTTTTGTTTTGAGCACCAATTGTTTTTATTTCAGCTTTAGAAGGTTTAAGAATTAATACACTTTTAGATAAAGTTTTATTAGTAAAAGCTAATTCCGAAAGAGTATTAAATAATAATGTGCTTAATGATATTCTTTTACAAACTCAAGCAATTCAGCCAGCTCCAACACATAAAGGAGGGAAACTTCAAATTAAATATATAAGACAAATAAAAGGGAACACACCTACTTTTCTTTTTTTTGTAAATAATAAAAGATTTCTTCATTTTAGCTATTTAAGATTTATTCAAAATCAGCTTAGACAACATTTTTCATTTGAAGGAGTACCAATAGTAACTTTATTTAGAGATAAATTTGATTAAGGAGAATAAAACTGTGAATAAAACAAATAAAATATCAATTATAGGATCTGGAGCAATGGCAACCGCAATGGCAAAAGTCTTATATGATTCAGGTAATACAAATATTTTCATCTATGGGATAGATGAAAAGGAATTAGAAGATTTAAAAATCGGGAAAAATGCAAAATATTTTTCTACAGATATAAAATTACCTTCTTTTAATACAACTAAAGATTTAAAAATAGCTTTGGATAAAACAGATTATATTGTTTTAGCAATTCCTTCGATTTTTATTCAAGCTACTTTTTTGGAAATTTTAAAACTCTTAAATTCAAAAGTACTTGTAATATCTGTTTCAAAAGGATTTTATCCTAATTCATTTTTATCTATTCATGAAGGTTTATCTAAAGATTCAAAGTCCAATGAATTTGTAAGAGGTGTTGTTACTGTTACTGGTCCTAGTTTTGCAGAAGAAATTATAAAAGAACAATTAACAACAATTTGTGCTGTTGATTCAAACATCAAAAATGCTCAAGAAGTTCAAAAACTTTTTTCAAATAAATATTTCAAACTATATGTTCAATCTGATGTAATCGGAGCTGAAGTAGGAGCTTCATTTAAAAATGTTTTAGCAATTTTTTCTGGAATTGCAAATCAACAAGGTTACGGAATCAACACTCTTGCTTCTATTTTATCAAGAGGGTTAAAAGAAATGAAACTGTATAATGACAAAGTAGGTGGAAAACTATCAACACTTTTAGGGCTAACAGGTGTTGGTGATTTGATTCTTACTGCAACAAGCCCTTTAAGTAGAAACTTCTCTTTTGGTAAGGAATTTGTTATAAATAAATCTAAAGCTTTAGAAACAGTAAAAACTGTTGAAGGTTTAAAAGCATTAGAAAATATTTATAGATCAAATAAAAAATATGGATTAGATTTACCTATTATTTCAAGTTTATATGAATTAATTTTTGAAAATATTTCACTAGAAGAATTCAAAGAAAAAATTTGAAATAGAACATTAAAATCAGAATTTGAGTAATTTAGTTTTAATATGGTAAAATCATTTAAAACTAAAGGAACAAACACTATGGAAAAACAAATAATCACAAAAAAAGATCTTATTGCAACAATTGCTGAAAATCAAAATAAAAGCAAAAAAGAGGTTGAAGAAATTGTAAATGCATTTTTAGAAGAAATAAGTTCAGAACTTGTAGCTGATAAAAAAATTAACTTATCAAGTTTTGGTATCTTTGAAATATCAGAAAGAGCAGCCAGATCAGGAATTAATCCTAAAACAAGTGAAATAATTCAAATCAAAGCAACAAAATCTGTAAAATTTAAAGTGTCAAAATCACTAAAAGATCAAGTTAATTTTTAATCAATAAAATCCAAAAAATTTAATACACCGGGATAGTTTAACGAAAGTTCTATCCCTTTTTTATTCACCTCTTCAAGTGAAATTTTATTAGATTTAAGAAAATCTAATTTATTTGCTCTTAAAAAATAAAATTTTTGATGATTTTTAAAATAAAAAATATAGAAGGAAAATCCCCCAAATCTTTCTGCTTCAATTAAATATTGATGTTGATGATTTTTAATATTTTGAAAATAAATAAAATTTTCATTTGTGCTTTTTGCTTCAAAACAAATAAATCTTCCTTTTACTAAACCATAATAATCTACAGTACTTTTTGAATTTAAAATTGCTTTAACATCATTTGCTTTATTGACTTTAAGAATCTTCAAAGGAATTTCCTTTTTGTGAATTAAGGCAATATTATTATTGTAAAAAAAATTAATACTCTTATTGATTATACTTTCTAAAAGCATTCCTCTATTTTTGTATGTGATAGTTTCAATGTTGTTCATATTATTAAATAACACCTTTACTTAATTTATGTAAAATATTTATTGTATAATTTAAAAATGATTGGTGTGGATTTAACAAAGATCAGTAGATTTAAAAACAAAAGTGAAAAATTTGCCAAAAGAATTCTGTCACATGAAGAATTTGAAAAATGGGAAATAAATAAAGATCATAGTTTTTTAGCAACAAGATGAGCAATAAAAGAAGCTATTTATAAGGCTGATAATAATTTTTTTGAATTTAGTAAAATAAATGTAAAAAAAGATAATTATTATTGATTCCAAAATTTTTATATTTCAGTTTCACATGAAGGCGATTTAATAATAGCATTTGTAATTAAAAAGGAGAAAAATGAAAGTCAAAACTAAATTGTTTCTAAAAAGCTCAATTTGAGTTTGAAAAAGATTTTGAATAATTAGAAATAGTAAAAAGCATGTAAAAGATAAAACTAAAATTTCTTTACAATATAGAAATGATTATTTGCTTAAAAAAGCTGAAGCTCTTTTAAGAGATTTCAATATTAAAGTTCAAGTTTTTGGTTATGAAAATATTGTGGATAAAGGGAACACTTTAATTGTTTCTAATCATGCTGATAATATTGATGGATTTGCAATGATTGTAGCTTTGAAAAAAACGAATCAAGATAAGAATATCAATAATAGAATTCCTACTTTTTTAGTAAAAGCAGAATTAAAAGCAGATAAATTCTCAAGAAGTATTTTAGATTGAATTGATTCTTTTTATATTGATAGAGATAGTCCAAGGCAATCAGCAAATGCAATTAATGATTTAATTGAATATTCAAAAAAACATAGAACTTATCCAGTGGTTTTTCCATCCGGAACAAGATCTAAAGATGATACAATCGGAACTTTTAAATCAGCCTCTTTTAAAATTGCAAAAAAAGGATTTTTTAATATTTTGCCTGTTACAATTAATAATTCACTAAATGGTTTTAATTGAAACAAAACAGAAACACAAGTAATTGAAGTTCATTTCCATAAACCTATTAAGGCAAATGAA
Organism: Mycoplasma mobile 163K; assembly: GCF_000008365.1. GTDB lineage: Bacteria > Bacillota_I > Bacilli_A > Mycoplasmatales > Metamycoplasmataceae > Mycoplasma_J > Mycoplasma_J mobile. Next base: position 596,616 of record NC_006908.1, on the reverse strand, counting down.
ATTGCAAATTTAGATACTGAAGCAATTTCCAACCGAGTGTATAAAATAATTGAATCAAAATTTAAAAAACCTGAAATCACAGAAGAAATCAAAAAGTATTGAGAAAAAGAACAATCTTCAGTTTTAAAGTACAAAGAAAAATTAGCAAAAATTAACGAAAAAGAAAAAACAAAAAAAGAAGCACAATTAATTAAAGAAGAAAAACTTATTAAAAAATTAACAGAAAAAGAAAAAGCCCAAGCTATAAAAGAAAAAACAAAAGATGATGCCTTTAAGGTAAAAATGATTGAAAAAGATAAAAAAGCAAAAGAAAAAGCATTAGATAGAGAAAAAGGTAAGAATGAATAAATTTGAATTTAATTTAGAAAATTTTGATGGTCCACTTGACTTACTTTTAAGTTTAGTTAAGGATAAAAAAGCTGATTTATTTACAATCGATTTAGCAGATCTTGCTACACAATATTTGGAAATAATTAATCATTTAGAAGATTCTAATGTTGATGTCGCAAGTGAATATTTAGTTATGGCAGCTACATTAATTCATATCAAAGCAAAAATGTTGCTGTTAAATCCTGAAGAAGAAGATGAAGAAATTAAAGAAGATAAGGAAATGTTGTTAAAGCAACTTATTGAATATCAACAGTTTAAAGAAGTTGCTAAAAAACTAAGACAACAAGAATCAATTAGGAGTGAAATTTTCATTAAAGATCCTTCTAATTATGATGAATATTATAGAGAAACTGATGAAACACTTTTAGACGGTAGATCAAATTCTTTATCTCTTATGAATACACTTAGAAAAATGTTTGAAAGAGTTCATGCAGAGAATCTAAGGCAAACAAAAATTGAAGCAGTGCATGTAAATCCAGAGCAAAGAATTAAAGAAATAAGAGATCTTTTTGATGAATTTGGTGAAGAAGTAGACTTTGCAAAAATTTTTAATGTACCAACTATTACGCATTTTGTTATTACATTTTTAGTTTTATTAGACTTAGCAAGAAAACAAGAAATTAAATTAATTCAAGATAAAGAATTTGGTGAAATTAGAATTATCAAAATTAAAGGAGTAGAAAATGAACAATAAAATAATTGAAGCCTTAATTTATATTCAAGGTGAAGAAGGTTTAAGTAGTGAGCAATTACAAAAAGTCCTTAAATCTGAAAGCATTTCTTCTGCAAGAGCTTTGCTAAAAGTTTTTAAAGAAAAATGGAATAATGAACAACATGGAATTAAAGTTGAGGAATTCAATGATGTATACAAATTTGCAACTATCAAAGATGTTAAAGATTATGTTAGTGAATTAGTAACTATTATTAAAAAACAAAGACTTTCAAATGCAGCAATTGAAGTAGCAGGAATAGTCGCTTACAAACAACCTATTTCAAAATCACAAATTAACAAAATTAGAGGAGTAGCTTCAGAAATTGTTGTTAACACACTTTTAATCAAAGGAATTATCGAAGAAGTAGGAATTGCTCAAACTCCAGGAAATCCCATCTTATATGGTGTTACAGCAAAGTTCTATGACTATTTCAAAATTAAATCTTTACATGAACTTCCGAATTTAAAAGAATTTGATGACACAGGAGAATATGAATCAATTGAAGATTTTGATTTATATTCTTCACAACGTGAAGATCAAGATGAATAAAAAAAATTTTATTGTTCAAGAAAATGATACAAAAAGAACTATTTATAAATATCTTTTGAGAATGTTAAATACAATTCCAAAATCTAAACTTGAAAAACTTTTTAGAAATAAAGATATTAAAATTAATGGCAAAAGAATTTCTTCAAAAACTTATGTTCTTCAATTTAATGATGAAATTGAAGTTTTTGGTATTTTTGATGAAGACAGTATTGAAAATTTTACAAGATCTAAACAAAAAAAACAAACAACAAAAACTTTTGATAAAAAATTGGAGATAATTTTTGAAAATTTAGATATTTTGATTATAAATAAACCAAATAATTTAATTATGCATAGTTCAAAAAATTCATTAGATGAACAAGTTTTAAATTATTTGAATTATGTCAAAATAGATTCATTTGTACCGACCCATATTGGAAGATTAGATAAAGAAACATCTGGTTTAGTTGTTTATGCAAAAAATTATAAAACTCTAATTGAATTATTAGATAAACAAAGTGATTTTGAAAAAATTTATACATTCATACCTTTTTGCAATTTATCTGAAAAGGATGTTTTAGTAACGGTAAATATTTCAGAAGATGAAATTAATAAAAAAATGCAAATTTCAAATGAAGGGAAAAAATCAATTACAAGGATTTTTTATGATGGTAATTCTCAAAGATATTATGCTCAAATTTTAACAGGTAGAAAACATCAAATTAGATTAGTTTTAGCTGATTTTTTAAAATGTCCTATTCTTGGAGAAAGAAAATATGCTAATTTAACAAAAGACAAACGCTTATTTCTTCATTCATATAAATTAACTTTTCACAATTTAAATGAACCATTAGAATATTTAAATGAAAAAGTTTTCAAAGCTAAAATTCCTTGAGAAGCAGAATAGGTTTAGAAACTTATTTATCTTTGTTTTATAGTATAATTTTTCTATGAAACTTAATAACAAAATATTAGTTATCATTCCATTTAAAGATAAAGAAAAGTATTTAATTTCATTCATTGATTACTTAAAAGAACATAATGAGTTATTTGATTTTATTTTTATTGATAACGCAAGTTCTGATCGATCCCAAGAGATTTTGAAATTAAATAAAATTTCATTCATTGATTCTTCTTATAGATTGAGTTATACAAAAGCTTTAAAAATTGGACTAGAATACGCAAAACTATCAGGGTATGAAACAATTATTGAATATGGTGATTTTATAAAATATAAACCTATTTCAATTTTAAAATTAATTAGTGCTTTTAAAAACTTTAAATGCGATCTTATTTTAGGTCATGGTATAAATTTAAAAAGAAAAAGAATTTTTCAATCTCAAATTTTTAAATTTTCTAATTTTCTAATTACAGGAAAATGAGTTAAGGGAATTGATAGTAAAATCAAAATTTTTAACAAAAAGATATTAAACTATGTTGATACAAAACCCAATTATGCACTTAGACCAGATGATGTCACATTTCTAATTTTAGATAAAAATAATTCTGTAAAAACAATTAACATCTTATTAGAGCCAAAAACATCTAGAAAATCTTTTTGAAAAGTACTTTCAAATTATAATGAGGCTTTCATCTGAGTATTATTTATGTTTTTTGTGATACCTTTTAGAAAAAAAATTAAGAATGAAAAAGATTCTAAAAATGAAGGAGATATTTAATGATTACAATAGGTTTGCCAATTCTTTTTTTAGTGGGAGTATTTTTTAGTTTTCTATGACAAATTATGCAATCTCGAAAAGGCAATTTATCTTTTAAATTAAATTCTTCATGGTTACTTTTTAACATTTTATTTTTATTAATAACAACTTATATTTTAATTACAAATATTATTAATAGCATCAATGGGAATCCAGATTTTAACATTATTAATATAATTAGTGAAAGAATTTTTGGATTTAGTTTAAAAAATGGAAATATTGATTTTACTTGAATAATTTGAATCATCTTTTGATTTCTTTTTACCATTGGAATTGCTTCTGTAAGAAATGCTATTAAAATTTCAGTATTGTCAAACAAAATTGATGAGTTAAATCGTTCTGTAGCTATTACTAAAGGTAAATTAAATAAAACAGTTCAATTAACTTCTAATTCTATCGATACAAATGAATTGAGTTTAGATGAATTTAATACTTTATTAAAAAATAAACTTGAAAAAGAATCTGCTCTTATTAAAGCAAATACAAAATTAGAAATTACTAAAATTAAAGAAACTAAAAAATTAGAAAAACTATCTGAAAATAAAAATTAGTTTAAAAAATTCATTTTGCTAAATGAATTTTTTTATTACATTTATATTATTTTGAATTTTGTTTTTAATTTTTATTTTTTTCAAAATCTTCTTTAGAAAATTCATATTCTATTTTGCAAAATTGACAAACAATTTCAATTTTATTTTTATTTTCTTTAAAAATTTTATTTAGTTCTTGATATGAGATATTTTCTAAAACTTTTTTCATTTTTTCAATTGAACAAAAACATCCAGATTTTACAAATTTTGAATCAACTTTTTTTGCACCTAATTTTGATATATATTCTTCTAAAGAAGAATTTTTTAAAACATTTTCTTTGATAAATTTTTCAAAAAACACAATATCATTTTCAGTAGCTTGAGGCATTTTTTGCATCAATACTAATTCAGCTCTAGTAACTTTATGAAAATCTTTTTCATCAAAATTCAATACTCAAACACAAGCCGAATATAGTTGCTCACTTTGCAACAAGAAATGATTAATACTTTCAATAAAAGTAGAATGTTGTAATTCAATTTGACTACTATAAGAATTATTGTTTTGTGTTTTAGTAATTGTTAAAACACCTTTACCAATTACTTTTTCAAAATCAATTTTATTCAAATTAATATCTTCTTTTTTAACATCTAATTCATTATTAATTAAAGCTCTAAAAATTCCATCTTGAACTTCCACAATTGCATTATTTACTGCTCCACTGGTTTTTAATTTATAAATAACTTTTATATCTTCATCACTAAAAACAGAATTTAAAATCGGAAAAGCATTAATGATATTTGCATATACTAAAGAATTAAATGCATTAGGTTTATGAATACTTAAAAATTCATTAATAATATTTTTACTATTAATAGTAAAAATCCTAAAATTGTTTTTTGAATATATGTGAATATTTTTTTCCATTATAAATAATAATCCTTTGTTGGAAATGCTTTTGTAAGTTCTAAAACTTCATTTTTCAATTTCAGTTTTAATGATTCAAGATTAGATGAAGTTGAATTTGCTAATAGTTCAATTATGATTCTTGCAAGTTTTTTAAATTCAACTTCTTTAAAACCCCTTGTAGTCATTGCAGGGGTTCCCATTCTAACACCGCTAGAAATTTTAGGACCTAAAGTATCATTTGGAATTGAATTTTTATTTGCTGTAATATTAATGCTATGCATTAATTCAGAAGCTTCTTTACCACTAATATTAAAAGAAGATTTCACATCAATTGTAAATAAGTGATTATCAGTTTGACCTGAAATTATTTTTGTTCCAACTTTTTTAAATTCTTCACTAAAAGCTTTTGCATTTGAAATAATTTGTTGTTGATATTTTTTAAATTGAGGTGTAAGTGCTTCGCCAAAAGCAACTGCTTTACCTGCAATAACATGGACTAAAGGGCCACCTTGGTAACCAGGAAATACTCAACGATCAATTTTTTTCATTAAAGTTTCGTCATTAGACATAATAATTCCACCTCTAGCGCCTCTTATTGTTTTATGTGTTGTAGAAGTAATTACATCTGCATGTCCAACAGGACTTGGGTGAAGATCAGCAATAATTAAACCTGCTATATGGGCAATATCAGCTAATAAAAAAGCACCCACTTTTTTAGCAATTTTACTGAATTTTTCAAAGTCTATTGTTCTGCTATAATTACTTGCACCACAAATAATTAGTTCTGGTTTTATTTTTTCTGCTAATTTCTCAATTACATCATAATCTAATAAACCTTCATCATTTACTCCGTAAAAATATGGATCATAAAATGTTCCACTGAAACTAATTTTGTATCCATGAGTTAAATGACCTCCGGCATCTAAAGACATTCCCAAAATTTTTCCGCCAGGTTTTACTAAAGCTGCAATTGCAGCAGAATTCGCACTACTTCCAGAATGTGGTTGAACATTTGCAAATTTAACATTAAAAAGTTTTTTCAATCTTTCAATTGCTAAAGTTTCTATTTGATCAACAAATTCACATCCATCATAATATCTAGCTCCTGGATAACCTTCACTATATTTATTTGTTAAAATACTTCCTGTAGCTTCAAGCACATCTTTTGATACATAGTTTTCACTTGCTATTAATTCAATGTGTTCTTCTTGCCTTTGTTGCTCATTATTAATAATTTTTTCAATTTCTTTATCTTTTAAATTAATTTTTTTCATATTTTTCCTTTATTTATTTTTTAAATTATTTATAGTTATTTTTTAATTTTTTAGATTTAACTTTATTCCTTTTTTTAATATATAAAATATAAATATTTAATATTATTGCAATTGCAACAGTTACTGAAAATCAAATAAAGAAATTAATTAAATCAGATCCTACTGTTTGAGGTGTGTTTGTTAAGTAAATCGAAATAAGACAAATACTCAAAATTACAACAAAAATAAAACTAGTTGTAATGAGTTCAAAAAATGGTTTTTCTCTTCAACTTGGGAAACTTTTTTTTCAACTTTTTTTGCTGTTTTCCATTTTTCCTCCAATAATGTTTTAATTATAAAACAAAAAAATGAAGTAGATCATTTCTACTCCATTTATCATTTTTATTTACGAATATTTAGTTTTTCAATTAAGCTTGCGTATGAAGTAAATTTATTTTTTCTTAAATATGCAAGTAATTTTTTACGGTGATTTATTTTAGCAATAAATCCCCTTCTTGAGTGCAAATCTTTTTTATTTTTTTCGAAATGTAATTTTAAGCTTTCAATATCTTCAGTCAAAATTGCAATTTGAGCTTCAATTGAACCTGAATCTTTTTCATTTTTACCAAAAGATTTAATTAATTCTAATTTTTTTGTGTTTGAAACCATGATGTTTCCTTTCTTAATCTTAATTCAGCTTTTACCAAATTAGATCGCTATTTGAATTAATTTTAGCATAATTTAATAAAAAAATTTTAGAAGTTTTTTCATCTTCTGAAAAAATTTTGGAATCACTCTTTTTTGTAATAATTCTTATTTCTTGTATGAAAGAAATTCTTATATTATTTTGTGGTTTTTCATAGTTATAATTAAAAAATTTAATTATATTTTTATTTTCTACATCAATTAAAACAGTTGCATGATAAATCACATTATTTATGTAAACTAAACAAGCATAAATTCCATTATGAATTTTTATAATTTTTTTTGGATATTGGAATTCCAAAGAAGAAACCAAATCAATATCAATGCTAAAAAATTTAATTAAAAGAGAATTTAAATCAGAAACTTCGCCTGTTTTTATCATTTCAGAAATTAATTTAGTTCCTATTTTATAATTTCCTATTTTTATTAAAGGCACAATGATTGTGTTTGGAAAATATTCCTTCAAATTTTTTGCATTCCACTTTGCATCTTTTCCAAATTTATAATCTTCGCCAACAACTATTTTTTCTATCTTATATTTTTTAGTTATTTCATCTATAAAATCTCAAGGTTCAAGATTTATTAATTTTTCATCTAATTTAATAAGTAAGACATTTTGAATTTCAATAGCATTTAAAATATCCAATCTATTTCTTAAAGAAAAAATTGTTTTATTATCAGTGTTTTTTGGACTATTTTCAATATTTTGAACTATGGAAACTATTGCATTTTTATTTTCGGCAAGAGCTTTTTTAAATAACTCTAAATGACCAATATGCATTGAGTCAAAACCACCAAAAACAATTGTATTTTTTTCACTTGTAATAAATTCGCTACTTATTTCAGGAAATTGAATTACTTTCATTAAATTAATCCCAACTCTTTTAATTTTAAAAACACACCTTCATCTTCGACTGGTTTTGCAAAATCTTTTGCCACTTTTAAAAGTACTGGATCTCCATTTTCAATTGCAACTCCATATTTAGCAAATTTAATCATTTCAAAATCATTTCATCCATCTCCAAAAGTTATTAGTTCAGAGACATCAAAATTTTCAATTTTTGCTAAGTTCAAAATTGCATTATATTTATTTTGTTCAATATTTTGGATATATAAACCTGTTGCTGTTTCTTTTTTTATTTCAAAATTAAAATGTGAATTCTTTATATACTGAGAAATTTGTTCTTTTTTTTCATCTGATAAATTTTTCAAAATAAAAATATTAGCTCTATTCCCTTTATCTAATTCATCTAAATCTTTTAAATCTTTAATATTTTTAACATCAGTTTTTTTTCAAATAGATAAAAAAGTTTTTAGTCTATTTTGTTCAATTCCTTCAAAATCAACAAAGACACTTTCGTTATTACTTATAAAAATATTTTCAATTTTTAAATCAAATTTTCTTATAAGAGTTTTAATTTCTGAAAAATTTAAAGCATTTTCATAGACAATTTTTCTATTTTGGATATCATAAGCAAAAGATCCATTTCCTCCTACAAAATAATCAAAAGAATCGTATTGATCAAATAAATTTTTAGTAGCTATTAAATCTCTACCTGAAGCTAAAATAATAATGAAGCCTTTTTGTTTTAAAGTTTTAAAAGCATATAACAATTTTTCTGAAAGAATTTTTTCGCCATAAGGAATTAATGTTCCATCAATATCAAAGGCAATGATTTTTTTATTCACTTTGTTTATCTCCTAAAATTTTTTGTATTTTTTTCCCAATAAGTTTTTTAGATTTTAATACATTATTCAAAATTTGTCCAAATCCAATCATTTCATCTTTTCAAAAAAGAGCATAAAAATTATCCTCATTTTTTAAATCAATTAAGAGACCTTTAGAAAGATTTTCTATTTGATTTTTTTCTAATTGAATTATTTCCAGTTGAATTATTTCTTTTGCATTTAAAATTTTATCATCTTGATTTTTTTCTAAAAAAAGATTTCCTATTTTTGTTCTTTCTAAAGATTCCATATAAGCTAAAGAATTTAATTTAATTCCAATGTCATAAATAAGACTTCTAATGTAAGTCCCTCTTGAAACAACAACTTCAAAATCAAAGTAATTTTCATCTTCATTATAAGACAATAACTTTATTTTAGTTATATTGATTTCAACCTCATTTAATTCAAAATCAATATTTTGCCTTGCTAAATCATAAGCTCTTATTCCATTTAGTTTTTTTGCACTATATTTAGGAGGCATTTGTTTTGTTAAACCAATAAAAGAATTTAGAACTTCAATCAATTTTTCTTTTGTAAATTTTACATTTGAACTTTGATTAATAATTTCACCTTCAGAATCATAAGTAGTTGTTTCGAAACCTAGTTTTGCTCTTGCTACATATGTCTTATCTTTTTGATCTAAATAATCAATTAATTTTGTATCTTCATCTGTTGCAACGATTAAAAGGCCAGTTGCTAGTGGATCTAAAGTACCACAATGTCCAATTTTTTTAAAACCTTTTGTCTTTTTAAAGTTATTAATAAAATTAAAACTACTAATGTTTTTTGTTTTTCTTAAAAGTAATATCATTTTCAAATTATAAATAAACTTAAATATAAATAAGTTATTAATATTATTTTTTTCTAAAAATGCAAATTAGACCTATAAAAATTAATACAAAAATAATTCCTAATGCAAATGGAATAATTACTCAAAAAATAGCATTTGAAGCCATAAACATATTTGTTGCTACAACAATAAAACCCAAAATAAAACCAACAAAGAAAAAAATTAGACCAATTATTTTATTGAATGTTCATTTTTTAAATCAATTCATTTATTTCTTCTTCTGTTTTAAGAGCATTTTCTACTCCTATTATAGTAGTAGCAAGTGCTCCATTTACATTTGCATATTTAATAATTTCGAAAATTTCATTGTGAAAATCTTTTGAATTAGAATCTTTATTATTTCTATTTATATATTTAGAAATAAAAGATCCTAAAAAGACATCACCTGCACCAGTAGTATCAACTTGTTTAACTTTTATTGAAGGTATAATTTTTATTTTATTTTTATCTATAAATAAAGTTCCATCTTTACCTAGAGTTATTAAAAAAAATTGCTGATCATTTTCAATAATTTTTTTCATTTCCTTGTGAAGTGTTTCAGTATCATTTTTAGAATTTCATTTTAGTTTATAAATAATTTCTAATTCTTCTAAAGACATTTTGACAACATTACTTTTAGTTATAAAATATTTAGCTTTTTGCTTAAAATCTTCAATGTTTTTAGAATATAAACTATCACGATAATTCGGATCAAAAACAACATCAATATTTGCATCTAAACTTAAATTTAGAGCTTTTATATAACTTTTATATAACTTGCCACCTAAAAAAGCTGTTGCAGAAGAAAAGCACACTAAATCATATTGATTAATTAAAGCATCATATTCAAAATTTAAATTTTCATCAGCTCCCCTTACAAAAGTAAAGTTTCTCTCTCCTTCGTCATTTATTGATACATTCGCAACTGTAGTTTTTAGTTTTGGATCAATTTTTAATAAGGAAGTATCTAAATTATTTCTTTTGAAATATTCTAAAATTAAAGAAGCATCTTCATCTTTTCCAATCACACCAAAAAAAGAATTTTGAACACCTTTTTTACTCAAAGCAAGTGAAACATTTAAAGGAGCTCCTCCAACTTGTCTTGATATTTCAAAATTTTGTTTATATGTATCAATCAAAGCTTCTCCAATTAATAAAACTTTTTTAGATTTATCCTTGATTTTTAAAGATTTGATTTGCCTAAATGTAATGTTAGAAAAATTTTTAAATTTAATGTTTGATTTTTTAATAAAGTAATAAAATGTAAAATGAAATTTACCTTCATCAAAATAAAAATGAATTAAAGAATTATCAACAATTAGATTCATTTTTGAATATTTTTTAGGCATTTTTCTTACCCAATTTGTTCCAATATTTTCTCCATAATTTACTTCCATATTTGTTCTGTTAACATTTATGAATAAATTATCTCAGTCTAATTTAATGGAAATATTATGTTTTTCATTAAAAATAGAAATTTCACTAAAGTTTTTTTCTTTTTCGAATCGAATTTCATATAAACCATTTTGTTTTTTTGAAATTTTATTAGATTCAACATTTAGAACTTCATTTTCTAGTTGGAAAATTGGTTCTTGAATTAATTCATTATTTTTTAAATAAAGTTTTCTTGGAATAGATAAATTAAAACTTCAACCAAGATTTTCATCATGAAAAGAAATATCAGGTCTTCCATTTCATCCTATAAGAATATTTTCATCTACATTTTTAAATACTTGTGGGGCATAAAAATCAAAACCATAATCAAGAAAATCTTGAAATTCCACATCGAATTCTAATGTGTTTCAATTCATTTTACCAACAAGATAAATTGCATTATGAATACTTTCATTATTTTTTCTAAAATTAAAATAACTTTTTCCTTGAGTTGAAAAAATGATAATATCTTTATTATTAATTCTTAAAAATTCCGGACACTCTAACATGTATGATTCAATACTAAAATTTTTGAATTTGATATTTCCAATTAGTCGGTAATCTTTATCTACTTTTTTAGACTTATAGACACTAATTACTCCTTTTAGAGTTTCTTTTAATTGCGCACCTATTAAAAGATAAAAATTATTATCTTTTTTTAGCGCTAAAGGATCTCTAAAGTGTCTTGTGTAAAGATTTCTATCTCTTTTAAATAAAAATGTTTTGTCAAAATTTTCGCTTGTATTTCTTTTTGCAAGAAAAATATTTGATTCTTCTAAATTTTCAATAAATTTTATAATTTTACTGATTAAAGATTCAAGATAAATTTCTTTCAATGTCTTATGCATATTTGATTCAAGTATAAAATCAGCTAAAGAAAAAAAATTTTTTATTTTTTCTATATTTATTTTTCTAAAATATTTTTTTTCTATTCCTGTGTAAAACAAATACAATTCATCATTTTCAACTATCGATCCACCACTATAAATTCCATCAGCATCTTTTTCAATTGAAGGACTTATTTTTTGTCCTTCATATGTGTAATTTAAAAAATCTTTTGTTTTATAAAGTGATCACACTTTCAAGTCATGCTTATTTATATGTGGTGAATTTTGAAAAAAAATGTAGTAAAAATCATTAAAAAAAACTAAACCATTTGGATCATTTAAAAGACCGCTTTTTGGTTCTAAAGAGAAGTTATTTCTAAAATGTAAATCCTTTGATTTAGCTTTAAAATTTTCCTTAATTTTTTCTTGAAAATTATTTTTTTCATTTAAGTAATTGAATTGTTCACGATTTAATTTGTTTTTTAGTTCAACTAGAATATTTTTAAAATTTTTCATAATATAAAATTTTAACTTATATTTATTTCATAATTTAAATTAATTTTGAATAGACAAAAATTTATTGTAACTATTTTTGCCCCATTTTGTTTTTAAGAATATTAGTGTAAATCCAATTGAAGAAAATACAGATAAAATTGAAGCAATAGCAATATTGTAAATTGGTGCTAAATTAGTTAAAGCAGCACTTCTATTACCAATAAAAGCTTGAAGTCTTGTTGCTGTTATATCAAATTGAATAAAACCAATTCATGAAGCACTACCAATAGAACTTGCCATTGTTTGAGTCATTCCAACTCAATATCCTCCAACAGCAGCACCACAAGCAGCAGCTACCATTGCAAATTTTAAAGGAATATTAATTCCGAATAGAATTGGTTCTGTAATTCCTAAATTAGCACTTACTCCACCTGAAATTGCTAATGAAGCATTCTTTTTTTCTTTTTTCAAGAAAAAAACAATAGCTAAAGTTAATCCAACAACTCCTTGTGAAATATTAGATATAGTTGCAATAGAAGTAATCCAAGTAAAACCATCTCTGGCGATCAATTGGGCTTCAATTGGTAAAAATCCTTGATGTAAACCTGTTACAACTAAAAATGGATATGCAAATCCTAAAATTGCTCCTCCTAAACCAAATCAAGCAAAGTTTGTAAATTGGAAAATCCCACTAAAAGCTAAAGTTAGTCCAATTGAGATGAATTTAAAAATTGGCCCAATAATTCAAAAACCAAGAAAAAGTGTAAATACTATTGTAATTAAAGGCACAACAATAATCGCTAAAGCTTCTGGTGTATATCTTTTTAAGAATTTTTCTACAAAAAAAGCTAAAGCAACAATTGCAAGCACCGGAAAAATCTCAGCTTGATATCCGATTAATCTAAATTGGAAAAATTCAGGCAAAGCTGGAAATAAAGCAAAAACAGCAATTGTTCCACCATTAGTTTGAGTTCCAGGAGTTATTCCTATTTGACCTACTGGAAATGAAGTTAAAGTTCCAGTCACCAAATAAGCATTCAATAAATTAGGTGCAACAAGAATAATTCCAATTGCTAAACCAATTAAAGGTGTTCCACCATATTTTTTCATAGAAGTATATCCAACAAAAGCTGGAAGTGAACCTAAGATTCCTGCTCCAATTAATTCAAAGAAAAAAACCGCACTTTTTGCTGTTTGATTTATATTGACATCAGCTACTGCTTTAACTAAATTAGTTAAAGCTAATGAAAGTCCTCCTGCAATAAAAATAGGAATCAAAGGAATAAAAATTTCTGCAAAACTTCTTACAAATCACCTTAAATTCAAAAATAAATTGCTTCAAAAAGAAATATTTTTATTTCATCAAATATGTTTTTGTTTTGGCGAACTAGTTTGATTAGTACTTTTTTGGGTTAAATTTTGTAGTTCATCATGAACTTTATTAACAGTTCCTGCTCCAAAAATAATTTGATTTTCTTCACCTTCAAGGTTATAACCTTTTGCAAGTTTAATTGCTTTAATTTTATTAACATTAATCTTTGATTGATCAGTTAATTTGAAACGCAATCTTGTTGCACAGTGGTAAAAAATTGAAATATTTTCTTTGCCACCAACTGCTTCAATAATTAGTTCGGCTGAATTTTTGAATTCTGATTGTTTCATAAGATTTAAATTTCCTTAAATAATTATTTATATATATAAATTATATATTAAAGAGATAAAAAGAAAAAAGCAATATTAATTGCTTTTTATCGTCATCTTTTAAATGAAATGGTGCGCGGGAAGGGACTCGAACCCTTATGCCGAAGGCACTAGAGCCTAAATCTAGCGTGTCTGCCAATTTCACCACTCGCGCTCAAATAAGGAACGCATTTGCGTGTATGGTGCCGTTTATAGGAATCGAACCTACGACCTACTGATTACAAGTCAGTTGCTCTGCCTGCTGAGCTAAAACGGCTAATGGTAGAAGATGAGGGGCTCGAACCCACGACCCTCGCCTTGTAAGGGCGATGCTCTCCCAACTGAGCTAATCTTCCATTTTGGTGACCCTTACGGGACTCGAACCCGTGAATGCATGGATGAAAACCATGTGTGTTAACCGCTTCACCAAAGGGCCAAATGGCGCCGATTACAAGATTCGAACTTGTGACCAACTGGTTAACAGCCAGCTGCTCTACCACTGAGCTAAATCGGCAATTTGGAATAATGTTTGCAAATATGCTTAATCATTATACAAAATTATTATAAATAATGAAATTTTTTTTAAATATTTTTTTTGCTAAAATTTTTAATATTTTTAATTTTTTTGAATTTAATATTATCGCTAATAAAGTTTAAATTTTGGTAAACTTATTTTGATGATTACATTTATTAAAAATTTAAATTTAAAGTCAAAAATCAAACAAATAATTCTTAGGGAGAAACAATGTTCAAAATTTTAAAATCAATTGAAAAGTCTTCATTTCAAATTACAGGAATTTTCAAAAATTCAGAAAAAGAATACTTAATAGCTAAAAAGTATGAAATAACAGAATTTTTTAATGAAAATAAAGCTTATATTTATCTAGGGAATAAATCTAAATTCAATAAAGATAGAGCCAAAAAAGCAATTCAAGCAATTCTTTCTTATTTAGAAAAAAGAGCAGCAATTATAAATTTTAACGAAATGATAAATGAAGAGGTTTCTTTAGAATATTTAGTTACTAAAACTTTAGATGCATATATTTTTAAATTTGGAGATTTATATATTAACAAAACTTCTAAATCAAGTAAAAAACCTGATCTAGAAGTGTTTTTAGAACCAAAAAATTATTCACAAGAACTTGAAAAAGAAATTAGCAAAACAGAAATTTTAGCTAAAGCTGTCAATTATGCAAGAAAATACCAAGCTATGCCACCTAATATTTGTAATAGTGAATTTCTAGCTAGTGAAATAGAAACATTTACAAATGAACATTTGCCAAATGTTATTGTTAAAGTTTTGAACAAAACAGAAATTACAAATTTAGGAATGAATCTATTACTTGCTGTTAATAAAGGATCTAAATATGAACCAAGAGTTGTTGTTTTAGAATATAGAGGAAATCCAAGTTCTGAAGAAAAAACTGTTATTGTGGGTAAAGGAATTACTTTTGATTCTGGAGGATATAGTTTAAAACCTGCAGCAGCAATGATCGGAATGAAATATGATATGTCCGGAGCAATTATTTCAGCTGCTGCAATTCATGCTTTAAGTCAACTTGAAGCTAAAGCAAACTTTTCTGCTGTTTTAACAATTACAGACAATAGAGTAAATGGTGATGCTAATTTACCAGATGCTATTTGAAAATCTATGAATGGTAAAACTGTTGAAGTAAATAATACTGATGCAGAAGGTAGATTAGTAATGGCTGATGGATTAACTTATGCAATTAGAAATCTTGGAGCAACAAAATTAATTGATATTTCAACTTTAACAGGAGCCATGAAATATGCTTTAGGAAATACTTACACAGGTGTTTGAACAACTAAAGATTCAGATTGAGATAAATTTGCTAAAGCCGCAACAATTCAAGAAGAAAATGTTTGAAGAATGCCTTTACATGAAGATTTTGCTGAAGGAATCAGAAAATCAGAATATGCTGATTTAATTAATACAGATTTAAGTGGAAGTGCAGGTTCTTCTTCTGCGGCAATGTTTTTGAAAGAATTTACTGAAGATAAAGATTATATTCATATTGATATTGCAGGTACAGCAGAATCTGGTAATAAACCTAAAGGTCCAATGGTAAAAACTTTAGTCGAATTAGCCTTAATGGGAAAATAATTTAAAAATTAAAAACACCTTTTAAGGTGTTTTTAATTTTGAGAAATAATTTGTTTAAAAAAATCTTTGAAATTTTTAGTTGTATTTTCCTCTATTTTAAGTTCTATTTTTTTATCGTTTTTAAATGATAAAAATTCATGTATCCCCTCATCATAATATTTATGTAAAATTAAATGAAGATTAGAATCAGGAAAATTATTTGTATACATTCTATATGCATTTAACAAATCTTTTGTTTTTTGTTCGTTATAATCATTCTTTCCAGATTTACTTTCAATCATAATAGTTTTTTCTTGTTTTTTTTCCTTGTTGTAAATTTTTATTGCAAAATCCATGAAAGATTTTGCAATATCACCTGTTTCAGAAGAAGGATATTCAAAATATATTTGAGATCCTAATGTAGGCATTTTTGCAAAAAATTTAACATCTTCAACTTTTTCATCTTTTAAAAAATTTTTAAATTTTTCAAAAAAAAATCTTTCAGGTTTCGAATCAAAAACTTGAAATAATTCAGATTCCTTTTCGGAAGTGATTTGAATGTAACCATAATTTTCAATTTCTTTTGTACTCAAGTAATTTTTATTTGAATTTGGATTTCATATTGAATATCTTTTCAATGGAGTAATTTCATTTTTTATTTTATATGACTCCTTTTCAAATATTCACTTGATATTTTCAATATATATTTTTTTTAATTTTTCGTGATTAAGATAAAAAACATATTTAATAATTTCAATATTTCTATTTAATTTATTTGAAATTTGTATTAATTTTTCTTCAAATAATTCTAATCTATATTTTTCCAAGTCATCTTTTCTTTTAATATTATCTATTTTTAAAGAAATCATATTTCTATAGGGCACTTTATAGTTACTATTACTAACTATTCCACTGTATATAACAACATTTTCATTTTGAAAATTATCAATAATTTCATAAAATTCATTTTCTATGTAATCATTCACATCTTTTTCATAATTTTTTCAATCGGACATTTCCCTTTTATTTTTGGTTTCAATATATCCTGAAAAAAAATGAATATTTTCAAATTTTTCTTTTAACTTATAGTTATGAGATTCTCTAGTAGGAATTTGATAATTAGATCATAGATAGTATTTATTTGCTTCACTATTTCATTCTAAATTACGGATAGGATTTCTTCTAATTCTTCCAATTGTTTGAGTATTTAAAGTTTCAGAAGAAACATTTCTCAATTGTAATAATGTATTAGCTCTTGGAATATCTCATCCTATTGCAGGCCCTACTTTAAAAATTATTACATCTATTTCTGAATCAGGCTTTGATGCATATTTCAATGTATTTGGTGCTTTTGTATTCACAACTATAGGAGAATTATCAATATATTTTAAATATTTTAACCCAGCATTTGTTAGTTTTTTTTCTAATAATTCTAATCCTTCTTTAAAAAGAAGGCTCTTTTCTTTGTTTATTTCAGAATCATTAGTGATTTGAACAAGCATCGCTGGATTTATAACATCATTTTTGATTTTATCTTGGTATGCTTTTTTTGATTTTTTAAATTCTTCAATAGCCTTATCAATTAATATTTCATTAGTTATGTTTTCATCAAATAAAGGCAAAGTATCTTTTTCATATTTGAGTAAAAAAACATCATCATTTTCCAAATCCTTTTCTTTTATTTCGATCAAATTTAAACTATTTTTAGGTGTAGCTGTCATCTCTATAATAAAATCAGCTGCCTCTTTCATTTTTTCATCAAATTTTTTGTATTCAGCCTTTTCATATTTACTTTTTTCTTCTTTATCGCCTTTTTCATTTCATCCAATATGCGCTTCATCTCTAATGAAAATCAATTGATAATTCTTGTCTTTTATTTCTGTTAAAAAATTATTCAAAATATTTCTTTGAAAAAAAATTGTTTTTTTTCCAAAAGAAGAAACACCAAAAACAAAAACTTTATTATTTTTTAAATTGAATTCTTTAACTTCTTCACCTTTAAAATCACTATTTGAAGGAGAAACAATATGTTCGATTGTATAGTCATCAAATTTATGAAATTCTTTGTACTCTTCCATTTTATTAGCAAAAGATTCTGGAAGTTTGGAACTTGAAATAGTTGCAATAACACAAATTGTTTTTCTCTCTTTTAAAATTTCAGAACTAAAAATTTCGGAAATTAGCGAAGATATCATAAAAGTTTTACCAGAACCAGTAGGTGCTTTAAAAGAAGAAAATTTATTTTCAAATCTTTTTTCAAATGCATTAAATAATTTAATAACTGCATTTTTTTGTGAGTTTGTTAACTTCATTAAACAACTTCCTCGTTAATTGGATTAAGAGCAGAAAGATCATAAAACAATTCTAAACCTTCTTTGTTGTAATTGTTATTTAGTAATTTTAAACCTTTTACACAGTCATAATAAACATTTTCAGAAACTTGATCATTCAAAGAAATTTTAATACTATCATCAATATTTATTACCCTTAATTTTGCACCATAGAAAGGTTCATTTTTATCTAATCATTTAAATTTTTTATTTCCATCTGTTGTTTTACCTGTAATTATTCTAAATAACCTTTCATAAGATATCTCTTCAGCAATATTATTTTCATTATTTGTACAAAGAATAAAATTTCTATTACCCCCATCCTCTTTATTTAACTCTAGAACAGCTTGACCTGTTGTTCCTGAACCTGCAAAAAAATCTAATACTATTGAATTTTTATTCCCTGATATTTTTATTAAAAATTTTAATAATTCTACTGGTTTTGGATACTGAAATTTTTCTTCTTCAAAAATTTGCAAAAATTCTGAAGTACCTGATTTTGTAGAAATTTTTGGAGATAAGATTACGTCTTTTGGAAAAATGCTCATGTCTCTTATTTTTGTATATATTTTTATTTGGTTATTTTTTTCATCAATATATAAATCTTGCTTGCTATTTTCAATTTTCTCTTTTGATCATCTTCAAACACCTTGTAACCCTTCCTGATTTTTTGGTGGAAAAACAATTTTTTGATTTCTATTTTTTGTATCATTTGTGAAAATTTCATTTTCAATAATAAATAAGGGAAAAAATAGATTTTTTCTTGTATTTATGTTAAAAGCTTTTATGTTCGAATTATGAAGTTCATTCTTTATCACAAATTCCCCATATTCATCTCTCATAATTTCATAATCTGTTTTTTCGTAAATAGATGGCATAATTTTTTTTGCATATTCTTGATCTAATTTATTAAATTTAAATTCTTTATCAGAATTTTTACTATATATAAGAATATATTCATAAGTTTTTGCTAAAAGAGAATTAGAAATTTGCCTTCCTTTTTTATTAGACACTCAAGCAATTTGATTTACAAAATTATCTTCTCCAAATATATTATCCATTAAAACTTTTAAATAAGCTTGTTCAGAATCATCAATTGAAACAAAAATTAAACCTTCATCTGTTAAAAGATCTTTTGCTAAAATTAATCTTTCGTTTATCATATTAAGTCATCCTCCACGTCCAAATTTATCTTTATATGCAAATTTAGATGTAGAAGTAATTTTTTCTTTTGATGAACTATTTCCGTCTTTTAGAGCAGATTCTGTATTGTAAGGAGGATCTATATAAATTATATTAATTTTGCCTTTATGAGTAATTTTAAGTGACTTTAATGCATTATAATTATCTCCAATAATTAATTTATTTTCATCATTTTGAATTTCGTTAAAAACATTAATTCTTTTTCCAACATTTTCCCTTAAAGTTATTAACCTCCCTTTTGCAATTTCTGGTGCATAATCAAATACGAATCCTGTATTTCTTTTAAACTGAATAAAATCAAAATAAGATTGAACTTCTTTTTCTGGACAATTTTTAATAATTTCTATTGCAATTATTTTTTGATCATCATTAAAATATGATCTATCATAAGCTTTAATTTTCTCTATTATTTTTTCTTTTTTTGACATTTTTTCCTTTATTTTACTTTATTATATTTTATTTCTAATTTTGTTTTAGAATAATCTTTGTTTTGTGTTTAAATCAATCAAATGAAAATTTTAAAAGATATTTACTTGGTGTAAAATAATATAATGTATTAGTACAACAATAATATAAGGAACTAAATGAAAACCAACGAACTAAAAGATAAATTTTTATTACAATCTCTTGATGGCATTATGTCGAATCGTTATGGAGTATATGCTAAATATATCATCCAACAAAGAGCTTTACCAGATGTAAGAGATGGGCTTAAACCTGTACAAAGAAGAATTTTATATTCAATGCATGAATTAGGTCTAACTAGTGAAAAGCCTTTTAAAAAATCAGCAAGAGTTGTTGGAGATGTTATTGGTAAATACCATCCTCATGGTGATAGTAGTATTTATGAAGCTATGGTAAGAATGTCTCAAGAATGAAAAATGAATGTTCCTCTAATTCAAATGCATGGAAATATTGGAAGTATTGATGATGATCCAGCTGCTGCTATGCGTTATACAGAAGCACGTTTAAGCAAAATTAGCTCTCTTTTATTAAGTGATATTAAAAGTGATACTGTTTCTTTTTCATTAAATTTTGATGATAGTGAAAAAGAACCCACAGTTTTACCTGCTTTTTTTCCAAATTTATTAGTTAATGGAGCAAGAGGA
This sequence comes from Mycoplasma mobile 163K, assembly GCF_000008365.1. Lineage (GTDB taxonomy): Bacteria > Bacillota_I > Bacilli_A > Mycoplasmatales > Metamycoplasmataceae > Mycoplasma_J > Mycoplasma_J mobile. The sequence goes on along the minus strand of NC_006908.1, from coordinate 576,133 downwards.
ATTGCCGCAGGTTTTGCTACAGAAATTCCTCCTCATAATTTAGGTGAAGTAATTGATGGAATTATTGCCAAAATCAAAAATCCTAATATTAAAATAGAAACTCTAAACACAATTATTAAAGGGCCTGATTTTCCTACTGGTGGAATTATTTATGGAATTGATGGAATAAAAGAAGCTGCTTTTAGTGGAAGAGGAAGAATTACAATTACTTCAAAGTATGAAGTTCATAAAAATCAAATTGTAATTACAGAAATTCCTTATGGTGTTGTTAAGTCAAAATTAGTTAGACAAATTGACGAAATTAATTTAGATAAAAATATTGGTGGAATGAACGAAGTAAGAGATGAAACTAACCGTGATGGAATAAAAATTGTAATCGATCTTGAAGCAGGTGCAGACGCTTCTAAAATTATGAAATTTTTAATGCAAAAAACAGAATTGCAACTTTATTATTCATATAACAACATTGCCATTCATAATAATGCACCTGTTTTGATGAATTTACATGATTTAATTCAAGCCTTTTTAGACCATGTTAAAGTCATCCAAACTAATAAAATTAATTTTGAACTAGAAAAATTGTCAAAAAGATTAGAAATTATTGAAGGATTTATAAAATTAACTGAAATTAGTGATCAAGTTATTGAAATGATTCGTAAAAGTGAAGGCTCAAAAGTAGGTGTAGTTGAAAACTTAATAAAAATTTTTAATTTTAGTGAAATTCAAGCTGAATCAATTGCTAATTTAAGATTGTATAGATTAAGTAAAACTGATGTTGAAGAATTTATAAAAGAAAAGCAAGAACTAGAAACTAGAATTAATTTTTTAAAAACACTTCTAAGTAGTGAAAGTGAATTTAATGCTGAATTGATTAAAATTTTTAAAGACATCAAAAAAACTTATGCAACCCCAAGAAAAACTGAAATTAAAGATCAGGCCTTAAAACTAGATGTTTCATTATCTGATTTAATTCAAGCAGAAGAAACATTTGTAGGAATTTCAAGAGATGGATACATCAAAAGATTTAATCAAAAAATTCATGATTCAAATGAAATGCAAACATATTTATTAAAAGAAGATGATGCTTTGATTTTCTTAAGTAAAACTCTAACAACAGGGAAATTACTAATTTTTACAAATCAAGGAAACTATATTTCTATTCCAATTTTTAAAATTGCAGAAGAGAAATGAAAAAATTTAGGAATTCATTTAAACGATTTTGCGACTCTTTTGCCAAATGAATTTTTAATAAAAGTTTTATATGTTGATGATTTTTCAAAAGATTTTTCAATTACTTTGATTACAAAAAAAGGTTTTGGAAAAAAAGTTCAATTACCTGAATTTGAAGTGAGTAGAGAAAATAAATCCTATCCAGCAATTAAATTTAAAAAAGATGGTGATGAACTTTTAAATGCTTTTATTACTAATGATCGTTTAGATATTTTGTTAGTTAATACAAAATTAGAAGTTTATAAATTCAGTGAAAATGATTTTAAAACTTACGGAATTAAAGCAGCTGGTGTAAAAATTTCTGATAATGCTACTAAATTTGAAATTAGCGCTGCTATTGCTTATAGTCAAAATGATACTTTAGTGTTTTTGACTGAAAGTGGACATGCAAGAAAAATAAATCCGAAAAAAGTGGATATTTTAAATCAAAAATCAATCAAAACATTTTTAAGTACATCAGCAAAACCAAGTGGGAAAATTATTAAATATATTTTTAATCTTAATGATAATGTGGATTTAGCAATAAGAACAACTGATTCAATTGTTACAATTAATACAAAAGAAATTTCTGAAACAGAATCCTTTACAAATTTACATACAAAAGGAATTTATGGCGCTATTTCTTTAGGAGATAATTCAAAATTAATTTCGAATAAGTTAAAACATCCTATTGAAAATTTAATTCCTGAACAAAAAGTAAAACTTGAAAAAGATAAACAAAATTTAAAATTTGAAGATGATCAAATTGTAGATAATGCTTTAAGCAAAATCAATAAGATTCCTTTATTTGATGTTGATTCAATTATTAAAAAGAAAAAGTAAAAATATAAATAAAAGCACAATTTAGTGCTTTTATTTATATTTTTTAATTAATTTTTAGGAACTAAAGTTTTTTTAATAAATTCAGTATTTTCTTTTAGTCTGTTTATTGGAATTTTATTTAAAGAAACAAACCAAGCAGAAATTAATACTAATATAGATAAAGTTCAAAATAGTGGTTGAAATCAAAGTTGATTTTCAAGAGAAATTTTCACATATATAGCATCTCCGCCTCCAATACTTTCGACACCTAAAGCTTGACTAATTCCAAAAAGAATCCCCCCAATTATAGGAGTAACAATTACTTGAATTTGAAATAGAGTATTTGTTAAAGTTGCCCCTGTTTTTTCAATTGCATTATAAAATGAAATCCTACCAGCAAATAACAATAGTGAACCTACAAAAGCTATCGGAAAACTCATAACTGTAAAAAGTTTTGCAAAAGCTAAATATCCAGTAATCGCATTAATATTAGAAATCCCTCCTAAATTATTTACATTATTCACAACATTTATATCAACTATATTTGCTGAATTTTGCACATCTGGAAATACTCCTTGAAACATTATTCCAAAAATTCCACTTGTTAGAGGAATCAAAATTAAAATTCCAAAAACAGTTGAAGAAATTGCTTTTAATTGTAAAAAGTGAAGTCCATTAATTCCTTTTATTTTGTTAATTGAAACAGCTCTATCTACAATTAAAGCCTCTGCAGTATAACAAGCTATTGCAATAGTTCCTAAAATAGAACCTGCAATAACATTTGAATTTGTGCCTCCAACAGCAATTGTTTGAGCAACAAGCATAAATACTATTAAAAGTGTCATCAATCCAAGTCCATATCAAACTCTTTTTCCGATTTTTCTCTTAAAAATTATTATTCCTACTCCTGCTGAAAAAACCATTTCTAGAACAAAAAAAACACTTCCAATTGAAGGAGATAGTAAAACAAATACAGCAAAGAAAAAAGTATTTCCTAATGGCCCGCCAAAAAGGCCTGCTAATAAAGTATAAAATCCAGCTTTAGTTTTTATTAAATCCTTTACTTTCTTTCAATTTTTAGCCATTCCAGGTAAAACTAATAAAAGTAAACCATTTAGCAAAAATGTTCACATATCATTAAAAGCAGATATTGAAGCACCTCTAGCTATTGAATTCATTGCATTAACACTAACAAATTGTTGACTTAATCTTAGTGATTCGTAGATTTGTGTATTGTTAAGAATAGTCACTATTGGAATGATTCCAAAAATAATACCTACAAATACACCATAAATAATTCCAATTTTGTATTTTTTAGTTTTTGCAATAGAAATTTCAGTGTCTTTTCCGAGAAATTTAATTTTTCTTAAAAAATTATTCATCTTTTCCTTTCTAGCGTATAGCTAAGTTTATTATATAAGTTATTATTTATATAACAATATCATTATACACTTTTATTTTTATCAAGACATTTAAAAATATTAATTCAAATAGCTATTAAAATTCTATTTAATTTTTTGTGTATTATTATTAAGAGATTTGTATGAAGAGAAAAAATAAAATCCAAGATGAAAATAATTACAAAAAACAACCAACAGTTTTTAATGTTTTTTTGTTCATCTTAATTGTTACTTTTGTAGGTTTTGGTGGTGGAAATGCTTTAATGCCAATAATAAAAAAATATTCTGTAGATAAATATGAATGATTAACAATATCAGAATTTGATGATTTAGTAATTACAGTAAATTTAATTCCAGGACCAAGTGTTATTCAGGCTTTAAGTTATGTTTCAATTAAACTACTTGGAAAATTTAAAGGTACTATGGTTTGTTTAATTGCAAATTTACCTTCTATTTTTTTTGCTTTAGGTATTTTTATATCTTTAGGATCAATAAATAGAAATTGATTATTAGTTATTTCTACTGCTGTAATTCCTTTGATAATTGGAGTGGTTTTAGCTTTTTCATATCAGTATTATAAAACTAGTAGAAAGGAATTGTCTTTTCCAATTTGGTTTTTAATTTTTATTTTCACCTTTGCTTTTAGTTTTTTTATTCCTTCACCATATAATATTTCAGCTCTTGTATTAGTGTTTATTTTATTAAGTGTTTTTATTTTTGAATTTTTTAGACAAAAGAGAAAATCAAAAACAAAGAAAAATATTTCAAATTTTTCAAAAGAAGAGGAGATAAAATAATGTTTATTGCTTTAGGTGTTTCGATTGTTGGCGTTTTTATTATTTCGATGATTGTTTTTGGTGGTGGACAAGTTTTTATTCCTCTATTTAGATCATTATGAACATTAATGGGTCAATTTTCTGGAATCAAATTACAAGCTTTAAATGAACAAATGGATGCGATGATAACTGCAGCTAATGCAACTCCTGGAGTTGTATCAACTCAATTTGCTCTTTTTACAGGATTCATTGTTGCAAATGGTGCTTGATGAGGTTGATTATCTATGTTACTCACATATGTAATTTTTACTTTACCTGCAATTTTATTTATGCTTTTAGGAATGAAATTTGTTAAAAAATCTTCAACTAATATTTATTTAAAAAATGCTATTGTTTTTCTAAGGCCTGCAATTTCAGCAATTCTAGTGGCTTTAGCCGTTCAATTATTCATTGGCGCAAGTTTTCCTAATGTTATTTTTAACGGTCAAGTTTATGTAGGTTTAGTAAATCCTTCTAATTCATTTTTTGTAGGATGAAGATTTTGAGTTTTGATTGCTTGAGTACCTCTTGTAATTATTGAATCTTTTATTTTGATAAACAAAAAAGTTTCTCTTCTACTTTTGATTATCACTCATATTGTTGTTGCGATATTGATTTTTGCACCTTGAGTTGTTTAAAATTACATCAAAGGACTGAATAATTTAGCAAAAATTCCAATGAAAAATTCAAGAATTTTACTTGATTTTTTAATTTTTAATAGTGTTGAAATATTTCTATAATCATTAAAATTCTTTTCAAGTTTTTGAATACTATCTTTATCTAAAAATAAATTTGTTGTTTCGTATTGTGAATAAAGGCTTCTTGTGTCTATATTCATTGTTCCGATATAACTCAATTCTTGGTCAAAAAGTGCTGTTTTAGAATGTAAGAAAACATTATTCAAAATCATTATTTTTGCTCCATATTTTGCAATTTTCTTAGCATAGTATAAACTAACAACATAGACATATTTTTTATCAGCTTGTCCTGGTAAAAAAATTTCTACTTCAACACCAGACATTAAAGCTTTTTTAATTGCTAAAAATAACCTAAAAGTCGGAATAAAATATGGGGTACTTATTGTGATTTTTTTATTTGAATTTTCAATTCAAGTTATTAAACTTTCTTCTAAAATAGGCTCATCATTTTCTGGGGAATCTTCAATTAAAATTATTTCTGAATTGTTATTTTCTGTAGAATTTAATTTTGCATATTTATTTACATCTAATTTTTCTTTTGTAAAACTAAATCAGTCATATAAAAATAGTAGTGAATATTGTTGAACAAAGTTTCCTTCAATTTTTAAATTAATATCTATTCAATAACCATATGTTTTACTAAGACTAGCATATTCATCAGATAAATTCATTCCACCTGTATGTAAAATTTTTCCATCAATAATAACAATTTTTCTGTGAGTTCTAAAACCATTATCACTCCCAATAAAAGGAAAATAAACTTTTCCGAAAATTTTTATTTGGACTCCTATTTTTTTAAAATAATCAATTTCTGACTTAGGCATACTTCAATTACCAAAATCATCTACAATCATTCTTATTTCAACACCTTCAGATCTTTTTTTAGTAATGATTTTTCGAAAATGTTCCCATATTTCTCCTGTTTTGATAATATAAAAATGCAAGTGAATAAATTCCTTAGCATTTTCTAAATCTTCAAAAATTTGCTTGTAAGCATTAGTTGTTTCAAAGAAAAAAGTTGTCTTAGCCTTTTGATATTTTCTTTGAGTAAAAATTTCTTGTCTTTGTAAAAGAGTTCTAATATTTTCCTTTAATTCAATTTCTAATAAATTAGTTTGGTTTTGAAATTGGAAAAATTCATTTGTCTTTTTAATGTATTCATCTCTTGATACTCTTTTTTTGTATTTTTGCCCAAAAATAAAATAAATAGCATGAGCAATTACAGGAATAAAAGTCAAAATAAAAAATCAAGAAATTTTTGCATCACTATGACGATCTTGTAAGATTAAAACAGTATTACATACTAAATTAATTGCATAGAAAACTCCTAAACCAATTAATCATAAAGGAGCTCCTAAGATTATAAAAATGATTGAAATCAAAAAAATAAAAGCAATCGAGATAAAGGAAATAAATATTCTATTAATTATTTTTGGTGTAAACATTATTCTAATTATATTTAAGTTAATCAAAAAAGCATAAAAAAAATGGCGGAGTAGAAAGGATTTGAACCTTCGCGGGTATTACCCCCTATGTCGTTAGCAGTGACACCTCTTCAGCCTCTTGAGTACTACTCCACTCAAAATCATTATACTAATTTATTTTATTAATTTAAAATAAAAAATAGGAAAATCCTATTTTTTTAAACTCTTAAAGATTTGATTAATTCATTTTGGAAATCATCTAATTTGACTGTAGCAAATTGGCCATTTTTTACAATTGTAATATTTCCTGTTTCTTCTGAAACTACAATTGTGATCGCATCTGTCTGTTCACTTACTCCCATTGCAGCACGATGTCTTGCACCATATTTATTATCAACTGATTTTCTTGTGATTTTATAATAAGTTGAAGCATATAAAATTTTATTATTTCTAATAATAATTGCACCATCATGTAGAGGAGAATGTTTATTAAATAAACTAATAATTAAAGAAGAGCTAATATTTGCATCAATAATAATTCCATCTGTTCTGAAATTGTCTAATTGATCTTTATTTTCAATTGTAATAATTGCACCAGTTTTTGTTTTTGATAAGATTTCAACAGCTTCTTTAACTTGGTGAATCAATCTTATTTTACTTGATTGTCCTAATTTTGTATATTTAGAAGTTCTGAATAAAAAACTTCATAATCTTGCAATATAAATTGAAGATACAAAAATTAATATAATAATACCTATTACAATTAAAATTGAAAAAAATATCAAATTTGTATCAATAGTTGTATTTTGAGTAACAGTAGGAGTTGTTGTTCCGCCATTAGCAAAATTTATTTTTGTAATCATATTCATTATTTACCTAATAACCCAATCATAATTTGTATCATTTTCTTTTTGAAGATTTTTTAGTTTTCTCTTCATTTTTTAATATTTCATTTTTTCCTGTCGATTTAATAAAATGATTTCTTTCATACTCTTCATAAGATTCCAAATCTTTTGTTGTAACAATATCATCATTTTTTAAGACTTTTAAATTTGAGAATGTATTTTCTTGATTCGAATAATTTTTAAGATCATCTTCTCTATTATTTTGAAAATTATCCTCTCTCAAAATTTCTTCATAATTGTAATATTCTGTATCTTTTAAAAAGTCAGAAATTTTATCATTTTCATCCTCAAAAATATTGATTTCATTTTTTTGAATATTTCTTGCAGAGATTTTTGAAGTAGGATCACTTACTCACAAAAAATTACTTTTATTTTTTATAATAGAAGTTTCTTTTATTTTTTCAATATTTTCTTCAAAATCAGGTTCTAAAATAATATCTTCAGCTACAAAAACACCTTTAATTTGTTCAGTAGTAAAATTTCTTGCATCAAAATCTTCTTTTTGTTCAAAAACAACTTCATTTTCTTGATTTGAAAAATTTGATATTTCATCTTTACTTCCATGTAATTTTTCTGTATTTAAAATTAAAACACTAGTTTTACTAATTGGTTCTTCAACTTTTTTAGTTAATTTTTCAATCGCAATATTTATTTGAGATTCATATAACTTTTGTTCTTCTTTTGAATTGAAAAACTTTATGTCTTTAATTTTTGGATCAAAAATATTTGAACTCTCAAATTCTTTAAAAGAAATTTTTATTTCTTTTGTCTTTTCATCTGGTTCTTCAACTTTTTTAGTTAATTTTTCAATCGCAATATTCATTTGAGATTCATATAACTTCTGTTCTTCTTTTGAATTAAAAAACTTTTTGTCTTTAATTTTTGGATCAAAAATATTTGAACTCTCAAATTCTTTAAAAGAAATTTTTATTTCTTTTGTCTTTTCTAAAGTTTCTATTTTTGTTTCTTCTTTATTATTTATAGGAATAAGTAAGTTTTCTTCAACATCCATAGGAAAAATTATTTCATTTTCAAATTTTGATGTTCTATTATTTTTCTCTTCATTTTCAATTTTATCTTTATAAATAAATTCTGTGTCTTTTTCTATAGTCATTGAGTTATTTAAAATTGGAGTTAAAACACGAATTGCAAGGTTCATTTCTTCTTGATACAAACCCAACTCTTCTTCTCTAGAAATTTTTAGAATATCTTTTTCACTAAATAAAGCATTATAAAGGTTTTTCCTATGGTAAAATAACTCAAAATTTTTATTTTTTTTAGATTTTTTATCTATATTTTTTAATTTTTTTTCTTTAATAATAGGCTCAAGTATAAGTTTTTCTTCAGACAAAATGGTATTTGAAAATTTTCCATCTTTACTTATTCAAAGTCTTGCATTTAAATTTAAACTATAAAAATGATCCAATCCATCTTTTTGAGTTTTGAAATAAACCCCATTTTTATCTTTTGCTTTTTTTAAGAACCATTTTTTTTCTTGAACTTCATTTTTGTTATTAATTAAATAAAATTTACCAATTACTTTTTCAGAACCTTTTTTTGGTAGAAAATTAGTTTTTGGACTTTCTAAAACTTTTTTATCTTTTTTAAAATTTTGTTCATTTTTGGCTTTACTCATAATATGCTACCTCTTATTTAATTTCAATTTATATATTATTATATTACAATACAAAATAATTTTGAGTGTTTATGGTATATTTTAATATGAATTTCCAAAAGAATCATTAAGAGAAAATTAAAATATTTTACAAATTAGAAAATATGATTTTCATTAATTATTTATAGTATAATTAAACAAATTATTTAAAATTCAATTTTAAGGAGAATTTAACACAAATGAAAAAAACACTAGATCAAATTAGTTTAAAAAACAAAAAAGTTATCATCAGAGTAGATTTTAATGTTCCAATCGTAAATGGTATTGTTACATCAAATAAAAGAATAGAAGCAGTAATTCCTACAATTAAAAAAGTTGTTAATGAAGGTGGTAAGGCCATTCTTATGTCACATTTAGGAAGAGTAAAATCTGAAGAAGATCTTAAGAAAAAATCTCTTGCACCTGTTGTAGAAATATTAGTAAATTTATTAGGAATGCCTATCACTTTTGTCCCAGCTACTAATGGAACAGAACTTGAAGAAACAATTAATAGCATGAAATCAGGCGAAATTGTTATGATGGAAAATACTCGTTTTGAGGATTTAAATAATGATGCTGAATCATCAAACAATCCAGATTTAGGAATGTATTGAGCTTCTTTAGGAGATGTTTTTATTAATGATGCTTTTGGAACAGTGCATAGAAAACATGCTTCAAATGTCGGAATTTCAACATACATTGCTGAATCAGGAATTGGATATTTAGTTGAAAAAGAAATTAAAAATCTTGACAAAGCTTTATCTAGGCCAGAAAGACCAATTGTTGCTATTTTAGGTGGAGCAAAAGTTTCAGATAAAATTGGAGTTTTAAATAATCTTTTAAAATACGTTGATAAAATAATTATTGGTGGAGCTATGGCTTATACTTTTTTAGCGGCACAAGGAATCGGGATTGGGAAGTCTTTAGTCGAGGAAGACAAAATTGATTTAGCGAGAGAATATCTTAAAAATAATTTAGATAAATTTGTTTTACCTATTGATTATGCTTTAGCAAAAGATTTTGAAGATGTAAAGCCATTTTATAATCTTGAAAATACTTTAGAAATTCCAAATGGATATATGGGATTAGACATTGGTCCTAAATCAATTGAAGTATTTAAAAAATATATAAAAGATGCAAAAACAATTCTTTGAAATGGACCTTTAGGTGTTACTGAATTTAAATACTTTAAAGAAGGAACAAAAGCTATTGCAAAGGCAATCACAGAATTAAAAGGAAATGTTTATACTGTTGTAGGTGGTGGTGATAGTGTTGCTATTATTGAAGAACTTGGATTAGATAGAAGATTTAGTCACGTTTCAACAGGTGGAGGAGCAACATTAGAATTTCTAGAAGGTAAAGAATTACCAGGAATTCAAGCAATTCAAAATGAAGGTGAGCTAGGACGTACAAAAGAAGAAATTTTTTCAATTCTAACTCAGAATTCAGAAGAAGTATTACATGAACACACAGCAGCTTTTTCTACAAGTGAAGTTGAGCCAGCTAATGAAGAGTTTCCATCAGAATATAATGATTCAAATTCACAAACTTATTTTTCAAATGAAGTTGAAAATGATGAAGATTTTTTGCTTAATACAAACGATTTTCCAACAAGAGAAGCTTCTTTTCCAAATGAAGTTAAAACAGAAGAAATTATTTTAAATGAAAATGATGATGAATTTGATATTGAAGATGAAGAATTAGATTCTTTACCAAATGATGATATTAAATTTTAAAAAATTAAAATAAATAAAAATGAAAAGGTATCTTTTCATTTTTATTTATTTTTAACAAAATTCAAAAGTCTATCTATTTCATGTTTATTTAGTTTTCTATAATTACCTATTGATAAATTTTCTAAGTTAAAAAAAGCATATTCAGTTCGATTCAAATCCTTTACTTTTTTTCCTACAATTTCAAACAATTTTTTTATATGGTGATATGAACCTTGGTGTAATTTTATTTTGTATTTATAATTACTTATTTTTGATACTTCTTGAAAACTTTTTTTACTATTTAAAAAAACTTCTTGGGAATTTAAGTATTTTATTTCTTCTAAACTAAGTTCTTTATCAATAATTACTTCGTAAATTCGAGGTATTTCATATTTAGGATGCAAAAGCTTATTTGCAGTTTCTCCATCATTAGTCAAAATAATAATTCCTGTTGTATCATAATCTAATCTTCCAACAGGAAATATTTTATATTTTTTTTCATCAATAAAATCAGTTATTATGGATCTGTTAAAATTATCTTTTAAAGTAGTGACAACATTTTTAGGTTTATTTAATAAATAATAAACTTTTTCTTCTTTAGAAATAACCTTTTCATCAACTAAAATCACATCTTCTAAAGAAGCTTTATCTCCAATTTTAGCAATTACTCCATTAATTTTTACTCTCTTTTTTAAGATTAAATCTTCAGCTGCCCTTCTGCTCGAAATTCCGGCTTGTGATATTAATTTTTGAATTCTTATTTTTTCCACATTAAAATTTTAAATTATTTGAAAAAATTAAATCATATTTAAAAAATTTTATTTTTTTACACTATAATAAAATTGAATTAAAAAATTCAACAAAGAGATACAGAAAGGTTTTAATATAATGACTAACTTTAAATTAAGTACTTATGAACAAAATATTAATAAATCTTTTGATAATAAAGTTATCAAAGTATCTTATGTTTTGAATTTTTAAATTAAAAAATTAAAAAGTTATTAATTTTAAATAAAGCGTAAGATATGAGAAGCAAAATGTATTCTCATATTTTTTATAAATTAAAATTTAGAATAAAAAAGGAAAAAAATGGTTTTAAAAAAATTTATTAAATTTTCAATTGGTTCAACAATTCTTGTTGGAATAGTAGGAGGTGTTGTAGCTGCTGCAGTAATTAATCAAAATAGAACAAGTTCTATTGAAGGTTTTACAAATGCTAATGAATTATCTTTATCGAGAAAAAGACAATACATTCAAGAATTCAATAGTTCTTTACCCACACCAAATTACAATTATGATTATAGTGCTTCTTTTGGAGGTTTAAATTCAATTATTACAAGTAATACAAGTGCTGGCATGTTTAGACTTGAAACATTAAATTCACCAGTATTTAATAATTCTACAGGAGCTGTTGAAATTCCAACATTAGTTAGATATAAAATGATTTATGGATCAAAAATTATTGTTACTTATGCAAATGGAGCTACAAGAGAATTTGATAATGATAATGTTGATCAACCATCTCCTGAAGATTTTGCAAAAAACAACAGTGCAGTATTTTTCCAAACTTCACAAGATCTAAGATCGATTAATTCACCCGAATTTGTGACTGCTTTAAATCCAATTGATCCTTTAGCACCAAAAGCAATAAAATTGCAAATTGGTATAAAACAAGGTTTAAAATGAACAGATGTTAATGGAAATGCTACTAAATACGAAATTGTTCCAGAGGATTTTTATTACTCTTTTATGAGAACAAATTTATTAACAGCTTCTTTTAGAAGGGCAAATGGAGGTTCTAAAGAAATTGATGATGCTTTAAGAACTATAGGTGTAAGCACTAGATTTGGTGATACAGATAGATATTCTAATGCATATTTGTTTGGAATTTTTAATGTTTCATCTCAAGATATTTTAGATAGAACAAAAACAATTACAACAATAAATGGTGAAAAATATTTTACTTTAAATGCTACTTCAGAGCAAATTGGAGCAAATTTTTATGATACTTTTAGCAAATTATTGAACAATGACTTAACTCTTTCGGCTGCTCCTTCACAATTCATTCAAGAAATGAGCCAAAAACAATCTTCATTGCCTTTTGAAACTAATCCAACAAATATTTCAGGTCTTGCAAAAGAATTTCAAATTTATGATTATGGTTTTGAATCAATTCCTTCAGGTCCTTTAAATGGATTGACTTCAGTTGCAAATCGTGAATATCGTTCAACTACAACACTTTTTGCAAGTCCTTACATTCCTACTACAATTGATCCTGCTGCAGGTAGGTTAATTTATAGACAAAATAGAAATTATGTTGAATTTTTAGATTCAAATAGAAATTTTGTTGATGATAATACTTTAATAAGTGAGCAGATTGAAAGATATATTCCTTCAATCAACCAAGATGTTTTTATTCAACAATCATTTAATAGTTTTAGAAATAAAGATATTGATATATTAGGATATAATTTTCTATCAAATGCTCAACAACAACAAGTTTCACAAATTGCAAGAAGAACTACTCAACTTGTTAATAACCAATTATTATTAAGAACTGTTCCAGTTAGTGCTCCTAGCGGTGGCGGAATTGATGCAAATGGCAATTCAAAATACAATTTCAATAATGCTTATGCACTTTTGAATTATGGACATGATTTAGCATCATTAAATACAGGTAATGTTGCAACTACTGAAGCTTACTTTGGAGGTTTTGGACAAAGATTTAGATCAATTTTACAAAGTGCAATCAATTGATATTCTTATGCTTCGACTGTTTCAGCTCAGGAAGCTTCGCCATGAATAAATACTTTCGCTCCTGATGCTTTCATTGGAGGCATTGATCAAAATTCAAGTTCTCATTCAACTTTGAGAACAGGTAATACAACTTTAGATGGAACAAATAATACTTTTACAGTTCAAGATGTAATTGCTAAAAGAGATGCAAATGGTAATAGAATTTTTAGCATTGAAAATGTAGTAGCAAATATAGAAACTGTTGTTAATGAATTATTTCTTTTAAATAGTAATTTTGAAGTCTTGGATAGTACAAATTCACTAAAGGACTATCATGTCTTTTTGCAAAATTTATCTAATTTAACAAATCAATTTAAAAGTTTAGTTTTTGAAAAAGCAGCATTAGAAATGAAAACTTTATTAGATGAATTTTATGCTTTACATCCTAATACTAATAGAACAATTGATTGAAACTTATCTTACACTTTTATTGGAACTCCAAGTAATGCAGTAACTAGCGCTTATAATGAAGTTGTAAATACAATTAATGCTCTTGATTCAAGACTAAATGTAAGTTTTTATGTTCCAAGCACTGTTCCAAATATTTTAGCAAGAATTACAGGAGGCTTTAGTTCAACACAATTTTCAGGATGAGGTTATGATTACAATGGAATTGGGACAGCTTTTGATGGAACAACTCACGGAAATGCCACAGGTATAGTTCAAGCTTTTTCTTATTATTCAAAGCTTGATCCAAATCATCAATTAGTTAGAACATTTCCAGAGTTTTACAAAGTTTCATTAGCTTTTAAAGAAATAGTTGGTAATGGAACAACCAATCCTGAATTTAGAGTTGCTATACCATTTGATCAATGAGATGCTTTAACAAATAATCAATTAAATCATTTAGAAGAAAGTTTAAGAGTACAAATTGGAACAAATCCTGATGGATCACCTATTTTTTCAAATATAAGTGAAGCATTTGCTAAATTTTGAATTGGATACCAAAATAGAAAAACAAATAGAGATTTAATTGCTTTGGCAAGAGAATTCAATACCATTAAAGGTAATTCTTTAGAAATGAGTAGAACCGGAAATCAATCTACTGTTTCTTCAGGAAATTTAACAAATGTTTTAGTTCAACCAAGATTTTCTCTACCAGTTTTTGTTAGAGGAGTTCTTTATCAAAATGATATTAGAATTAATTTAGATCTTAATTAGAAAGGAAAGTAATGTTTAAATATATATCAATTAGAATTTTTTTAGGCACGATAGCTTTATTTGTAATTCTTATATTAACTTATTTATTAATAGGTAGTTTTGGAGCCAATCCATTTTTTGCAACAGCAACAAATGCTCAACAAGCAGAAGAAGCTTTTATTGCTGCTGGTTTAAATAGACCAATTGGAGCAAGACTAGCAGAATGATTAGGAGGTTTTTTTCTAGGGGATTTTAGAGTAGGTTTTGGAGCCCAATTTTCAGGAAGAACAATTCCAGAAATTTTCTTTGGGCCAATGTTATTTACTTTAGCAATTGCAGGTCCTGCTTTTTTAATAAGTGTAATTGTAGGAATCGCCCTTGGAGTATGATCCGGTTATAGAAGAGGAACTTATATCGATGCTTCAATAAACTTATTTACAAGAATTTTTATAGCACTTCCTTCATTTATTTTAGCTCCATTTTTCATTTTATTTGGGCTTTTAATCGGTTTACCAACAAGATTTGCTTCAGCAGCTGAAGGTGCTAGTTCAGGTTTAGTTATAGCAAGTACAGTTTTACCAATTTTAGTTTTAGTTTTTGGTTCTTTGGCAGCTTATGTAACTTATGCCAGAAATGAAACAACAAGAGTTCTTTCTTCAAATTACATTTTAATTGCAAAGTCAAAAGGTCTAAAATCATATGAAATATTTCTTAAATATGTTTTAAAAAATATTTCTATTCCTTTGATGAGTTTAATTATTCCTTCATTTATTTTCTTATTATCAGGATCTTTAATTGTTGAATCATTTTTTGCAGTACCGGGAACAAGTGTTTTATTTATAAATGCATTTCCAAATGGTGAAATTAATATTGTAATGTTTAGTACTTTTTTCTTTGCTACTTTAACAATTGCTTCAAGAATTCTAGTTGATATAGTTTCTATATTATTAGATCCAAGAATTAAATTTGCAACTAAAAATCCTTATGGAATTTATCCAATTATTAAATCATATGAAGCAAGAAAAAGAGAATTAAAAAATAATTCAGAATTTACAAAAATGGGAAAGGATTTACAAAATGAATAGAAATGATTTTAATAAAAAATATAATATCAAAACTGATTCAAATTCATTCAAATTTAGTACAAATAATTCTGTAAGTTTACTTCAATTAGTTGGAAAACCAAAGAAAAATATTATCGAAATTATCAAAAGGTATTTTTCAAATCCTTATTCTGTTATTGCATTATCAATTTTTCTAATTATTTTATTAATGGCAATTATTATTCCATTTACTTCTCCTTTTGCAGGAGATATACCTATTACAAATCAAAGCAATTTTTTTAATGGAAATTTACCTCCAATTGCAAATCCATTAAAAACCCAAATTTTGACAAATTCGCAAAGACAACTTTTTATTGATATTCAAAATCAAATAAATATAGAAGGTGCTTCTTTGATTATTAGTGAAAAACTACTTGGTTTTAACCAATGAGAAATTACTTATAATGCATATGAATTGCTATCATTTACAAATAGTGGTCAACAATTTAGCACAATTTTAGGAACAACAAGTAGTGGATTTGATATTTGAACAAGAAGTTGATCAGCAACAATTCAATCATTGCTTTTAGCAGTTTTAGTTGCTCTAATTAATTCAATTGTTGGTGTTTCATTAGGCATTTATTTAGGTTTTAATTTTGGAAAGCCAATTGATACATTTTTTGAAAGAGTTTTAGAAGTAATTAATTCTTTACCTAATTTAATTTGAGTTTTAATTTTAGTTTCAATTGTTGGTACAGATTTTTTCCAATTAATTATAGTTTTAGTAATTATCGGATGATCTGCTCCAGTCGCAGAAGCAAGAAGATTTGCAATTTTAGTTAAAGATTTAGATTTCATTAAAGCAGCAGAAGCAATTGGAGCTTCAAAGAAAAGAAGAATTTTCATGCATTTACTTCCTAATATTATTGGAAGATTAGCCATTTCTTTTGTACAAAGAATTCCAGTAATTATTTTCTTAGTATCTTCATTATCATTTTTAGGATTTTTAACAGATCCTGCAAATCTAAATTTAGGTAATATTTTAGTTCAAGCTTTAGGTGATTTTTCAAACAATCCTTGAACTTTGTTATTGCCTTCATTGCTATTATTAACAATAACATTATCATTGCAATTTGTAGCTCTTGGAGTACATGATGCAATCGATCCACAATTAAGAAAGGTTTAAAATGAAAATTCAAACTATAGGAAATCATAATTTTAATAATAGAGTTGTTTTTGTGCGTGTTGATTACAATATTCCTTTTAAAAATGATAAATTTTTATTCGAACAAAAAATTTTAGATTCACTTCCAACAATTAACAAATTAGTAAAAGATGGAGCAAAAATTGTTTTGTTAACTCATCATAATCTTTCTGAAGAAAAAATGTCTTCAATTAATTTTTTAAAAGAGTCCCTTGAAAAAGTTTTAAACTTAAAAATAAAATTTTCAGTAGAGACTAGTGGAGAAGTTTTAGAAAATTTAATTAATGATTTAAAAAATGGAGAAATTTTATTAGTTGACAATGTTTTAAAAGAAGATGCAAAAAATAATGCAGAATCGAATAATAATTTAGATTTATCAAAATATTGAGCAAGTTTAGCAGACGATTTTGTTAATGATGCTTTTGATATTTCTTTTAAGAAAACAGCTTCCAATTATGGAATTGCTACTTTTAAAGAATCAAAATTTATTGGAGAATCTGTTAAAAAAGAGTTGCTTATTCTAAAAAGACTTATTGACACAAACCCTAAAACTAGGCCTAGTCTAGCAATTTTATCTGGTGATTCTATTTTGGAAAAAGCAAGAGAGTTAAATTTTTTATTAAAAAAATTTGACAGAATTATTTTAGGTGGAAAATTAGCTTATATTTTTAATTCAGTTAATAAAAATAAAATTGATCATAAAGAAATTTCTATCAAAGAAGTTGAAGTTACAAAAAAATTTCTTGTAGCAAGAAAAAACCAACTAATCATTCCTGAAAAATATAATATTTTTCTATCTTTAAGCAAAGAAAAAATTTATGATGTACATGAAGATTCTGTAAAAAAATTTGAAGAAATTATATTTAAGGCAAAAAAAGTTCTTTGATTTGAAGCATTAGGAAATACAAAATATTCTAGCGCTAAAAAAGGTACTCAAAAATTAATAGAAATTTTATCAAAAACTTCTGAGGAAACTTTTATTGGGATATATGGATATAATATTTTCAAACTTGTTAATGAAGATTTGAGAAAGAGATTTAACCATGTTTCTCCAAATAAACTTGCTGTTTCTACTTATCTTCAAGGAAAAATTTTACCAGCAATTGAAATTCTTTCAAAAACTCCTAGTGAATTAATGAATGAGAATATTTTAAAAAATACTATATCTTTAGCCTCTACACTACAAAATACAGATGCTAAAAATTTCCAAGAAGAGACAATTTTAAAAGTTAAAAATTTAAAAGTTTCTTTTAAAACTGGAAGAAAAAAAGTTATTAATATTATTAGAGGTGTTGATGTAAGTGTTAAAAGAGGGCAAATTATTGGTTTTGTTGGTGAAAGTGGTTCCGGAAAATCAGTTACTTCAAAAGCTTTAATTAATATTAATTTCGGAGCAATTGTAGATGCAGATGTAATGAAATTAGAAAATATTGACTTACTATCTTTAAAAGAAGATTCACAATGAAATAATATTAGAGGAAAATACATTGGTTATATTCCTCAAGATCCACTTACTTCTTTAAATCCCACAAGAACAATTGGAAAACAATTGCTAGATTGTATTGAAAGAGATTCAAGATTTAAATCAAAAGAAGAAAAAATTAAATTTTCAATTGATTTACTAGAATCATTTGGAATTAGAAATGCAAAGGAAAAATTCAATTCATACCCACATACTTTGAGCGGTGGACAAAAGCAAAGAGTAGTTATTGCAATGGTTGTTGCAAGGCAACCAAAAATAATTATTGCAGATGAGCCCACAACTGCTTTAGATCCAACTGTTCAAGCTTCAGTATTAGTTTTATTTGAAAAAATTAGACAAGAATTTGGAATTTCAATTATTTTTATTTCTCATAATATTAGTGTTGTTGCAAAATTTTGTGACTATATCTATGTTATGTATGCTGGAAAAATAGTAGAAAGAGGAACTAAAAAAGAGATTTTTGAAGACCCTAGACATCCTTACACTTGAGCTTTAATTAGCTCAATTCCTGAAAATAAAGAAGAAAAACTTTACAACATTCAAGGATTACCACCTGACATGGCAAATTTACCTGCAGGAGACCCTTTCGCATCTAGAAATGAACATGCTTTAGAAATAGATTTTGAAAAAGAACCACCATTGTTTTGAATTAATAAAACTCATGCTGCAGCAACTTGATTATTGCATCCAGATGCTCCAAAAGTTCCAATGAATAGAAAAATTCAAGAAAGAATAAAATTATTTAAGAAGGTTTTTAATGAATAAAAGTGAAGAACAAGAAATTTTATTAAAGGTAATAAATTTGCAAAAATTCTTTGCAAATAAAAATGGTATTCTTAAAGCTGTTCAAAATGTTAGTTTTGATTTAGAAGAAGGAGAAATTTTAGGTTTAATTGGAGAAAGCGGCTCTGGAAAAACAACTTTAGGCCGTTCTTTAATTAGATTATATGATGATTATAATGGTTTTGTTTCTTTAGATGGAAATGTAATTTCTGGAAAAAAAATAAGCAAGAAAAATCGCTTATTTTTACACAAAAATATTCAAATGATCTTTCAAGATCCTCACACTTCGATGAATTCTCAAAAAACTGTTTATTCAATTTTAAAAGAGTCTTTAATAATTAACAAAGTTTTAAAAAACAAATACAAAGACATTTTTTCTGATTGAGAACAAGTTAAGAAGTTTTTCAAATATACTTTTATTGAAAATTATCACAAAACAAGTTTGGAAAATATTGTTTTTGAAAATGAAGTAGAATTAGATTTTATTTCAAAATGAGAAAAGAAATTAAAACTTATAAATACTTCAGAGAGTGAATTTGATGAAGTTTTTTCAGAGATGTTTTTATTTTTAGAATCAAAACAAAATATGGAATCCAAAGTTGTTACAAAATATTTTGAAACAACAAAGAAAATTTTTAATTCCTATTTAGAAGGAATGGAAAAATATCGAAAAGATGATTTATTTATAGATGAAAAAGATTTAATTGAGGCAACTGAAAATTTGAAAAAAGTAATTAAATTATCTAAAGTTTCTTTAGAAAGAGAAAAATTATTAGAGCAAATTTTTGAACAAAAAAAATATTTGAAATCTTTTAAGTTTAAACAAAGAGAAAAAATTTCTAGAAGAAAGAATACCTTAAAAAATTATTTAGAAGAGTTTAAAAATAATTTAAAGTTATTTTTGCAGCAAAAAAACATCTCACTTAATCAAAAGGATTTTTTAATAAATTACAAATGATATTTAATATATAAAAAATCTTTTAGTCTTTTATCTAAAAATTTAAATTTATTAAAATATTTAACAATTGAAGAAATAAGTAAATTAATAGAATTTCAAAAAAATTACAACTTAAGATATTTTAATTCTTTTGAAAACGAAAATAAAGTAAATAAAAAACAAATTTTAAATGGTTATGAATTTTCATATAAGAAAGAATTAAGTAAATCAAATCAAACTAGAATTACAATTTTAAACGAGAAAAAAGAGTACAAAGATAACATTAATGAATTAAGAAAAAAAATGGGTTCAATTTCAAAAATTCCAACATATAATGTTCAAGATATTGAAAAAGCTAAATTAAATTTAAAATCTACAAAAGAAAAAAATGATCAAGAATTATCAGAATACTTAGTAAAACATAGCAAAACTATTTCAAAATATAAAGAAGATTTTATAAAGGCAAAATCAATTCAAGATGAAATAAAATTAAAAAAAGAATCTCTTGATTTATATTTTCAGAATTTATTGAATTACTTTTTTAAAAGAATTGAAACAGAAATTTTTCTAGAAAAAAACAAACATACAATTAATTCTTGAAAAACAAAAACTCTATCTTTTAAAACAAGATTATTTGAAAAAAAAGACACTTTAGAATCATTTGAAATTGAAAAAAATCTTTTGAAAAAAGAAATTAAAAAATTAGAACATTTACTTGGAATGAAAGAGAATTTGTTTTCAAAATATTTTGTAAAAGATATCTTTGCAAAAGAAATTATTTATTCTGCTCTTGAAGATGTTGGGTTATTAAGACAATTCGCATATAGATACCCTCATGAATTTTCTGGTGGACAAAGACAAAGAATTGTAATCGCAAGAGCTCTAATTACAAATCCAAAAGTAATTATTGCAGATGAGCCAATTGCATCTTTAGATATTTCTATTCAAGCTCAAGTTGTCAATTTATTAAAAGACCTGTGCAAAACTAAAAAAATTGGATTAATTTTTATAGCTCATGATTTATCTATGGTTGAATATATTGCAGATTCCATTATCATTATGCACTATGGTAGAATTGTAGAAAGAGGAAAAACAGAAAAGATTTTTGAAAATCCTATCCACCCTTATACTATTTCTTTATTTGATTCAATTCCAAAAATTTCAAATGCAAATGAAAAATTCAAATCTTCAAATTTTGAACTTACTTATTTAAATGAACAAAGTTTAGGTAATCCTCCTATTTTACATGAAGTTGCTGAAAACCATCATGTTTTAGCAACAGAAGAACAATTTAATCATTGAATTAATAAATAAAATTATGCTTATAATATAACCATGAAAAAATATTGAAAGCAAAATTTGAATTGAAAAAATTTGCTCTTAATCATTTCCAATTTAATACTAACATTTATAATAATGGTTTTAAGTGTTTATTTAGGAAATAATAAAACATGAGAAAACGGTTTGTTTTTAGCTTCTTTAATTATGATTTGCTCTACAATTTTATATGTGATTTTTACTAGAACAATTTTCATAGAGAATTTTAGATTAAATCTTTTCAATCGAAAAAATCAAAGAAAAATTGAGAAAAATCTTTATTTACCAGAGGAAAAAAAATCTTTAGAAAAAATTGATATTATTCAATTTAGAAAAGTTTCAAATAATAAAACATGATTTAACATAATTATTATCAGTTTAATTCAAATTACTTTTTTAATAATATCTTTGGTAATTTTGAATAAATAAAAATAAAACTCTTTGAGTTTTA
Organism: Mycoplasma mobile 163K; assembly: GCF_000008365.1. Taxonomy (GTDB): domain Bacteria; phylum Bacillota_I; class Bacilli_A; order Mycoplasmatales; family Metamycoplasmataceae; genus Mycoplasma_J; species Mycoplasma_J mobile. The sequence goes on along the minus strand of NC_006908.1, from coordinate 554,337 downwards.
TTTTTAACTTACTTCTGGATTTTGACACTTACAAAGTCATTTATTTAGATCATCATGAAGAATAATTTCTTTAAACAAAGAATCAAATGTTTTTCTTACATCTTTATTTATTGAATAGATTCTTCTTCTTGAGTCTTTTTTAGAAACAATAATATTCATATCCTTTAAACCACTTAAATGTTGAGAAATATTTGCTTGAGAAGTTTTGAATTTGTTCACAATTTCATTTACACATGTGTCATTACATTTGCAATCTCAAAAATTTACAAGAATCCTCAATTTCATATCTGATGAACATGCTTTTAGAAATTCCGTTACTGTTACTTTCATTTTTACCTTCAATATTACACTAATTTATAAATTAATTATATATTAAATTTTGCTTTAGTTGTTTTGTTTTTCATTTTTGTTTAAATAGTTTTATAATGTAATAGTGAATTTAAAACCAATAAATATCGATACTACAGAAGTTATTGAATTTAATGAAGAAAAGAAGCTTGCAAAAAAATCAAGTATTTTATATTTTGACAATTCTGAATTAGAAAATCAAGCTAAAAATTCTAAGTTATCAAATAATACTCTTATTATTCAATCTTGTAATTCACTAAATCCACACATTCCTGAGACAAAAGAATTTTCGAATACTAGCGAAGAAAAAACAGATGTAAAACAATCTAAAAACACAGAGGTTAAAAAAGGAAAACTAAGTTTGTTAATTTCTGAAAAGAAGCTGAGAACTTTTGTTATGATTTCAACTTCTTTTTTCATTTTTTTATTGGTATTATTATTAATTTTGTTTTTCACTAATGCAATTCCAATTTCAAATCTTGGTTTTTATGTTATTCCAAGTATAGTTATTTTATTTTTACTTTATAATTTTTTTATTTCTCTTATTGAGTTTAAAGGCCTTAATAAATTAACAAAAACCTTAACAATTGAAGGAGATTTAAACTCAAATTCCTTAATAACTGATTTTTATATTAAAATGCAAAAAAAGCACATTTCTACTATTTGGTTTGCAATTTTTTATACTTTTTATGTCGGGATTTTTACACTGATATTTTGGGGAATTCAATCTCAAAATTGATTAAATGGAGCATTAAATTTTCAATTGTGAATTTCAAATGCTTTCCCTACCCCATTTAATCCTTTTTGAGCAACTATTTTATTTGGTTCTTCAATTTTACTAGTAATTTTAATAACACTTATTTTTTCCTTAATAAGAAGATTTCAATCAATAAACTTTCTTGCTTATTTTGATCAAGAAGTAATAAAAATAGAAGTTATTGAAAGTATAAGAAAAAATAGAAATAAGTTTTATTTAAAAATTTTTATTTTTTCAATATTAATTGTTTTTGTTATTCCGATTATTTTTTATTTTGTTGTAAAAGGAATAAGAAAATAATTTTAATGAATTATTATTGTATTATAATGTTATAAAATAAAATTCTTAGGGAGGTATTATGGAAATTGGTCTTGCAATAGGGCTTATTGTTGGTCTTTCAATTCTATTTACCATTGTTGGTTTAGTTGTTGGTTTTTTCCTAACAAAACGTTATTTCGAAAAACAATTGAGAGAAAATCCTCCAATTAATGAAAAAATGATTAGGGCAATGTTTTTACAAATGGGTAGAAAACCATCCGAATCACATATTAAAAGTGTAATGCGTTCTATGAAAAATGCAAAGTAATTTTGAAGAATTAAAAAATGTCATTTTCTAGTGAAGTAAAAAACGAAATAATCTCAAATAAAAGAAATAAGCAAGAAAAAAAGCTATTTTTACAAGGTTTTCTTTTTGCAAATATTATTGAAGAAAGTGAAAATGTTTTTACTATTTCTTTGAGAAATAAAAAATATATAGATGAGATAAACTTACTATTAGACTTTTTTAAAATTAGCTTTAAAAAAGTTCAAAATTCAACTTCTAAAATTGAAATTTTAGATAAAAATATTTTTAAAGAATATCCTTCAAGTGAATTTACACATTTTTTTTCAGGTGTCTTTTTTTCAGGTGGATCAATAAGTAATTTAAGTAGTAAATTTTATCATCTAGAGCTTAAAATAAATTCCAAAAGATTTTCCGAACAAATTCTTAATCATCTTAAAAAACATAATTTGCCTTTTCAAATTTTTACTAAAAATAATAGAGACATAATTTACATTAAGAAGTCTGAAATGATTAGCGATTTTTTAAAAGCTATTGGAGCTATAAAAAATTATTTAAAATTTGAAGATTCTAGAATTGAAAGAGATTATTTGAATTACAATAATAAAATCACTAATCTTTCTATTTTAAATCAAAAAAAATTAGTAGAAACCCATTTTAAATATTTAGAAGATTATCAATTTATAATAGATAATAATTTAGAAAAACTATTTACAGAAGATGAATTAAGTTTTTTTAAATTAAAAAAACAAAACAGATTTGAATCATTGAATGAATTGAGTAAAATTTTTTCCGAAACATTCCAAATAAACAAATCTAAAAGTGCTTTAAATCATTATTTAAGAAAACTTAAGAAAAATGTTGAAAAATATGACAAAAAAAGTAAAAAATAAGAAACTAAAAGTAAAACAAGTTCACTTTTATATGAAAAAGGAGCAAAATGACAAATAATGCTAACATTTTTAATTTTAGAAAAAAAACTCTAAGTTATACATATACAAAAAATAGTAATAAATTATTATCATTTACATTAATGTGATTTGGTCTTGCTATTTCTTTAGTTTTGCTTTTTGCTTTAAGTGTTACCTTTAATGAAGGTTTAAGAAACATTTTTATTAATTTTATTTCTTCATCAGATATTGGAATAACCTCTTTTTGAATTATTGGCTCTTTATTACAATTTGTTTTAGTTTTTTTAATTAATTATTTAGTAAATAAAAACAAAAGTTTATTCTCAATTGTTTTTGCATTCTTGATTTTTGTTTTAATTGAAAGTTTTATTGTTTCTTTTATTTTCTTAATTTATTCAGGAAATTCAATTGAATTTGGAAGAAACATTTTACTTGCATTATTAATTCCTTTTGGAATTTTAATCTTTATGGGAATTTTAGGATATTTTAAAATATTTAATTTTTCTAAATTAGTACCTATTTTAACTTTTGGAACATTCACTTTGATTATTATTGGTGTTCTTTTTTGGTGAATTTTTAGTGATATATTAGTTTCAATTTATTCTGTTTTAGGAATTTTAATTTTTTCAGGGTGGATCGGATTCGATTTATATGTAATAAGAAAAACAAATGATCACATGGTAAATACAGATAATTATTCTAATTTAGATTTTTTAAAAATAAGCATTATATTTGCTCTAAAACTATTTATTGATTTTATTAATTTAGTTCTTTTTGCTTTAAGATTTTTTAGAAGATAATTGATTTTTTTACATTATAAATTTCAAAAATAATGATATAATGATAATATTAAAAAAATAAAAAATGAACTTTAAATGGAGACACAAATGAAAAAATGTAAAATTAAAAGGAATGCAAATGGGGAACTTTTTTGCAAAACACATCCAATTACAATGGAATGTCCAACAATAAACCCAAGTCAAGATTTTGACACAATGAATGTTGGTAATAATCAAGCAAATAATTATTACGGGCAATATGATAATCAAGTAGATAACAATCAAATGATTAATGGTAATGGAAATTATTATCAAGAAGAGTACCCTTACGATTACAACACACAAAACTTAAATACTCAACAAGGTTACTACTCAAATCAAAATGATGATTTATCTTTTGGGCAGCCTTCTATGGTAGATGTAACAGGTAATATGCCTTCATCAAATTACAATGCTCAAAATTTCCCAGTTGTAGATTATACTCAAGTTGTAGATACTAATAATTTAGTACCATCTCATGCTCAACATTACCCAACTCAATTACACCTTGGAACAGCATTTGTACCAGCTGTAAATAATTTTGATTCAACTACTCAAAATTTATTAGTTCGTGAATCAATGGGGGTTGCAACTCAAAACCAAGATGCAATCATTTCACAACTATCAAATAATAGTATTGAAAAATTGAATACATTAAACTTTTTACTAGAATCTGGTGTAATTACTTATAATGATTACTTTATTAAAAAAAGAGACTTATATTTCAATGAATTTGAAAAAGATGATTCTTCAAAAAAATAAATAATTCATTGTTCTAAATAACAAAAATCAAACATTTAGTTTGATTTTTGTTATTATATATAAGATACAAATCTTATTTCAAATAAGAAAAGAGGAAAAATGTTCGATAAAAAAAGTGTTCTTTTTAAAGGGTTATTAGTTGCAACAGGAATTGTAGCAACAATTTCAGCAATTTCTATTGGAGTTGTTATAGGTGTAAATTCAAATAAAGAAACAACAAATGATAACTCAAACAACTCTTTAAATAATTTGGAAAAATTTGATGTAGTTTTTTCAAGTAATTTACGTAATCAAAATACTTTAAAAGCTTCAGATGCTTTAAAATTAGCAAAAGAAAATCCATCAAGATTTTTTTCATTGAAAACAAATAACATACCTTCTAATTATTCGATTGATTTTTCTACAGCACAAGCAAATGATGATGAAGGTCAAATTCTTTTTAATGTAACTATTTTAGGTCCGAATAATACAAGTCTTGTTTATAAGAGCACTGTAAAAAATTTTTTACCTAATAATTATTCTGAAGATGTATTAAAAATTTTGAATAATTTTAGATCCTTTGAAAATCCTGGGTTAATTAAAATCACTGAATTGACAAATGCAAAATTTTCAATTCAAGATTTTATTTTAAGTAGCCCTGCAAAAGCTGTTGAAATATTAGTTGATGGAAATAATTTTAGATTTTCATTAATGGAAAATTCAATTCCTAGTGTTGTTAATTTTAATTTTAATAATGCAAAAATATCAAGATTAAATAGTAATAATTCAGTAACAATTGATTTTGAAATTATACATGAAAATGATTTACCTTATGTTTTTAGTATTGAAGTCATAGTTTCTTCTGAACAGAATAATTTACAAGTCCAAAGAAATCAATTGAATACTCAATTGAATCATTTAAAGAATAATCTTTTCAACAATAGTATCCCTATTGGTACTTTAAATTCTAATTCATTTATAAATTTTGTTAATTTTCAAAACCCAACTCAAAAAATTGCTTCTCAATTAAAGTTAGAAAATTTAAGATTAAATACTTTAATTTCTAATTTTAATGAAGCAACTCTAAAAGATTTAAATTTATTTTCATATTCATTAACAAGCATTGATTCTAACAACGGAACTGAATCAACCCAACCAAATGTTAATTTAATAGTGAGAATTGAATCTATTCAAAATAGAAATGTTTCTGATACTTTCCAAATAAATTTAATTGGATTTTTAACTTTAGAAAATGCTTCAAAACTTGCTGAAAATAATCCAATTTTGAAAAACTTAAATACAAGAATAGAAACTATTTTTACTCCAGCAATTTTATCAAGTGGGACAGATGAAGAAATAAATGCAATTTCAAAATCACTTTTTGAACAATTGTATAATTTACCTTCAAGTGATTTTGGTTTTATATATTCTTTAAAAGATTTTTCTGTAAATTTTATAACTGGAGAATTATCTTTAATATATGAAATTAGCGGACAAGGTCTTGAATCACCAAAAACATATACTAAAATAATTGGAGGGTTTTTAAAAAGAAATCAAGAAGATTTTGATAAATTTAACCAATCAAATGCAAGTATTTTAAGAAGAGCAATTGTAAATCCAAGTGCTAATTTAAATTCTATTAATAGCATTTTTTCAATTAAAAATATTTTAACAAATGACTCTACTGGAAAAAGTAATCTTGATCTTGAAACGATTGTTGATTCAGATATAGAATTTAGTTTTGAAAGATTATTGATATCTTCTTTGGAAAGAGAAAATTCAAACATTTCATTTGAAGAAAATTTTTTACAACTATTGTTAAAAGAGAATTTTAATAAATCATTTATTACAAACAATTTTGATTTTATTTCCAATAATGTTAAACCAACAATGAAAATTGAAAATATTTCAATTTCATCTAAAAATTTAGAAACAGGAATTTTAAGATTTAGTTATGATTTAGTTTTTAATTCTATTACTTCTGTTGCTAATTCATTAAACCCTTTAACACAAGAAATTATTATTCCAAATAATATTGTCGAAGTAAGAGGATTCAAAATTAACCAATCAATTGATCAACAAAACTTAAATCTTATTATTTCTTTTTTATCTAATGAACAAAACTTTAATTTTCCAAACCTTAATAAAAATGCTAGACCTTCATCTTATACGATAAATAATTTTCAACCAGTTGAGTTGTCAGATTTAGCAAAAAGACAAGTTTTACCAAATGGATCTAATCCACAAATTATTGTAAATGGCATTAGTTCTAACGATTCATTAGCACTAGTTTCATTAAACATTTCTATTATTGTTGGAAATTTTTCAAAAACAGAAGTATTAATTGTAAAAGGGTTTGTTAATCCAAATCAAGCTATTTTAGATAATGCTTCAACTTTAGTAAATTTTACATCTATAAATTTGAAAAATTTACTTCCAAGTCAAGTAGGAGAATTAATAATTACAAATAGTAATTTTATTTCTAATACTTCCAGTGCGCAATTAAGATCTTTAGTTGCGGGATTTAGTTTTGGAATTCAATCACTTAATCTAGCAGAGTATGAAATTAATATTATTCCTAATTCAATTGTAGTAGATGATGAAACAGGTAAATTAAATTTTGAATACAAAATAAAGCTTTTAAATTTTAATGAAATAATTTCAACACAAAAAACAACTGGAGAAATTTCTGGTTTTTTAACAAATGATCAAAACAATTTAAACAATGCAATTGTTACATTTTTCCCAACACCAAAAAATGTTGCTTCTTTAGAATTTTTACCATCAGAAATAAATGAAACTAATTTCAAACAAATTATTGAAAATGTAATGGTTAATAATTCAATGCTTGAAATGAATCAATACAACATTTCTAATTTGGTAATCGACAGAGCAAATGATACAAATGGTGTATTAAGAATTATTTCGTTTGATATTTCACACAATATGTTAAAAGCTACTTTGAACAATTCAAATTCAGGTTATACAATAAATAATTTAAAATCAACTGCACAAAAAACTTTGGAGCAAATATTTTCGATATTACCAAATCCATTAAAATCTTCAGCAGTTTCTCCAAATAAAGAATTCAAAGATTTAGTCAAGGAAGATTTTGAAGTGTTTATTTCAAATAATTTATATAGAGGAATAATTGTTAGTTCAAAATTAGAAAATGAAATAACACATAAAATAATAATAAGAATAGAACAAATAGCAAATCCAAATATTTTCATTCAATACGAAAAGGACTTTATATTGTAGTTTAAAATTTATTTTAAATGAATTTGTTTTAGTAAAAGTTGCTTATTTTACAAAAATTATTTTATAATTATTTCAATGTCCAAAATAGTAGTAGCTCTTAGTGGTGGTGTAGATTCTTCTGTAACAGCATTTATTTTAAAATATCAGCAAAACCATGAAGTGATTGCTGTTTTTATGCGTAATTGAGATTCTTTTGCAAATAATGATATTCTAGGCAATGAAGATATTAATCAGGATATTTGTCCTCAAGAAAAAGATTGAGAAGATGCGAAAAAAATTGCTTCACAATTAAATATTCCTATTTATAGAGTGGATTTTGTAAAAGAATATTATGATGAAGTTTTTACATATTTAATAGAAGAATATAGGCAAGGAAGAACTCCTAATCCAGATATTTTTTGCAATAAATATATAAAATTTGGAAAATTTATTGAATATGTTGAAAAAAATTTTAATCCAGATTTTATTGCAACTGGTCATTATGCTAAAGTGGAAAATTCTTTATTATATAGAGCAAAAGATAGGAATAAAGATCAAAGTTATTTTTTATCTCAACTTTCAAGTGATCAATTGAAAAAAATTATTTTTCCATTAAAAGATTTGACAAAAGATGTTATTAGAAAAATTGCTGCCGAAAATAACTTAGTGACTGCTCAAAAAAAGGATTCAACAGGAATTTGTTTTATTGGTGAAAGAAATTTTGATAAATTTTTACAAAATTATATTCCTAATATGCCAGGAAATATTGTTGATATAGAAACAAATGAAGTTGTTGGACAACATGTTGGAGTAATGTACTATACTTTAGGTCAAAGAAAAATTAATTTGTCTGGAATGAAATATCCTTACTATGTTGCAGGTCATGATTTAAAAAACAAAATTTTGTATGTTGCTAGCATTCACAGCAAAAATTATTTAAAATCAGATAAATTAGAGGCAATCGAATTTAACCTCATTAACAAAAATTTTAATAAAAAAAATTTAACAGCAAAATTTAGATACCGTCAAGAAGATATCAAAATAGAAATCTTGAATATAGATAAAAATAAAATAGAAATTTCCTACCCGGATGAATTTGAAGCTGTTACACCAGGACAACATGTTGTTATTTATGATGGCGAAAGTTGTGTAGGTGGCGGAATAATCAACAAGACTTATTATAAAGGAAATTTAAATCAATTCCATTAAGGCAAGGATAAAATGAAATCAAAAGAAATAAGAAATAAATGATTGAATTTTTTTGAATCAAAAGGTCATTTAATAATACCTTCAAAAAGTTTAATTCCAATTAAAGATGATTCATTATTGTGGATTAATTCAGGTGTTGCTACTTTAAAAGATTTTTTTTCAGGTAAAAAAATACCACCAAGTAAAAGATTGACAAATAGCCAAAAATCAATCCGAACAAATGATATTGAAAATGTAGGAAAAACAGCAAGACATCATACTTTTTTTGAAATGCTTGGAAATTTTTCTATTGGAGATTATTTTAAAAAAGAAGCAATTAATTTTGGTTTTGAATTCATTTTTGATGTCTTGAAATTTGATCGTGAAAAAATTTTCTTTACATATTTTTCAGAAGATTTAGAAACTTTAGAAATTTTGAAAAGTTTGAATGTTCCTGATTCACAAATTATTAAAGGAAGCAGAAAAACTAATTTTTGAGATATGGGAAATGGTCCTTGTGGACCAAATTTAGAAATTTTTTATGATAGAGGTCCTAAATATTCAAATAGAGGCATTGAATTATTGAAAAATGATATTGAAAATGATCGATATATAGAAATTTGAAATATTGTATTTTCTCAATTTAATAATGATGGTAATGGAAATTATGAATTATTAAAGCAAAAAAATATTGATACTGGAGCAGGACTAGAGAGACTTGCATGCATTCTTCAAGACACTCCAACAAATTTTGAAACGGATTTATTTTTACCAATTATTAAAGAAATAGAGAAACTTTCGATTTACAAATATAAAATTGATAATTATTTTTTAAAAGATAAAATCCAAGAAAAAATCAATTTGAACTTTAAAATTATTTCAGATCATTTAAGAACTGCTGTTAATGCAATTAATGACGGAGCAAAGCCATCTAATAATGGTAGAGGATATATTATAAGAAGATTAATAAGAAGAGCTTATAGATCAGGGATATTTCTTGGAATCAAAGGAAAATCTTTTCTACACAAAATGACACAAATTGTAAGAGATTCACTTATTTATGATATTGATGTTGAAAAAGTTTCAAAAATTATAAAAAAAGAAGAAGAAATGTTTTCAAAGACAATTTCTGAAGGAATTAACTTATTAAAAGAAAAAATTAAATCTAAATTCCCTAAGGATAATTCAATAGATATAGAAAATAAATCTCAAGTTGCAAAATATTTCAAAGAAAATAATTTAACTTTTGATTTTTCAATTGCCTTTGAATTATTTTCAACTTTTGGATTTCCTGTTGAAATTATCAAAGAAATATTAGAAGATGAATATGAAATAGAATTGGATATTAGTAATCTTCCAAAATATTTAGAAGAACATGCAAATAAAAGTCGTTCTGAAAATTCAAGTGCAATGCAAAAAGTGATAAATTCTCTTGAATTAGTAAAAGAAAAAGTTTCAGAATTTGTAGGATATTCTACATTAAAAACTAAATCCAAAATTCTATATTTACTAAATGAAACAGAAGAAATTCACTTTACAAATTCTGAAAATGAAATTTCATATCTTATTTTAGATAAAACACCTTTTTACGCAACAGCAGGAGGCCAAAGACATGATAAAGGACTTTTGATTCAAGATAAAAATAGAATTGAAGTTTTAGAAGTTTTTAAAGATAAACATTTAAATAATGTCCATAAAGTGAAAGGAAAAATTTTAAAGTCTGAATTAATAAATGCAGAAGTAGATTCTAATATTAGAATCGGATTAGAAAGAAATCATAGTGGCACACACCTTGTTTTTAATGCTTTGTCAAGAGAATTTGGAAAAGAAATTGAACAACTTGGTAGTGATAATAACGAAGAAAGATTAACTTTTGATTTTCCTTTATCTAAAAAACCTAGTTGAGAAGAAATAAAAAATGTTGAAAAACGAGTAAATGAATACATTAATATGAGTGTTGATAGAGAATATATTATCACAACTTTAGAAGGTGCTAAAAAATTAAATGCTGTTATGACTTTAGAAGAACAAGAATACATGGATCCAAATGAAGTTAGAATTGTTAATTTCCCAAAAATAACAGCTGATTTATGTGGTGGTACACATATTGAAAATACTAAAAAAATTGAAACTTTCAAAATTATTTCTTTAGATTCAAAAGGAAAAAATAAATTTAGAATAAAAGCTATTACTAGTAAAAAAATTGTTGAAGAATATTTAAAAGATGAAATTTCAAAAAATAAATTAGTTTTAGAAAATTTGATTGAAAAAAATAAAAGTCTTTTTCAAGGTTATAAAATGAATTTTTCTTGAAGTAAAAATTTAGATGAACAAAATGAACAAATAACAAAACATATTGACCAAGCAAGATCTGATTATAAAAAGCTTTTAAAAAATTCAGAAAATAAACTTGAAAAATTAGAGTCTGATTTTAGCATTATGAAATTTAAAAACACTGAAATAATCTTTGACATGAATTTAAAAATGGCTTCTTTACAATCTTTAGTTGCTACATTGAGAGAAAAAAATCCAAAAGCAATAGTTATTTTAGGTTCTGAAATTAGTAAGGGTAAATTTTTCATTTGTGTTGGATCAAAGGAATTTTCTGCAAAAGACATCTCTAATATAATTTTTGAAAAATATAAAGGAAAAGGTGGAGGAAATAATATTCTTTCGCAAGGAAGTATCGATAAGAAAATTGAAAAAGCAGAAGATTTATTTGAACTTTTAAAAGAAAAAGGAATCATTTAATTCGATGAGAAAACTTGGAATTGATTTAGGGAAAATAAGGACAGGATTTGCTATAAGTGATGATTCTAATAAAATTTCACTTCCATTAAAAACTTTTATTCAAAAAAATGCTAATTTTAATAATATTATTTTAGAAATCAAGAAAATTCTATTAGAATATCAAATTGATACAATTGTTATTGGGTTGCCCATTAAAATTAATAATGAAAAAACAAAAAGCACAATTTTTGTAGAAAATTTCAAAAAACATTTAGAAAAAGAAATTAACTTACCAATATTTTTTGTGAATGAGTATAATTCATCTGTATTGGCAAATTTAAGCATAAATGAAATGAAAAGTAAAAAAAGAAAAACAATAGTAGATAAAATATCGGCGCAAATAATATTGAATGATTTTTTAAATAACTATTTTATAAAGGAAAAATATGATGAAAATTAATAATGAGATAAAAGATTTAAGAGAAATTGATGTATATGATGAAAATGGCAAAAAATTAAAAGGAATTGTTTTATTCACTTTCGAAGAAGCAGGAGATACATTCATTTGTTACACAATAAAAGAAGAAGTTTTTTTCAGTAAATTAAACGAAGATAATTCATTAAGTAACTTAGAAGAAGATGAATACAAAATTGTTGAACAAATTTGAGAAGATTTTATTCAATCTGATAAGTTTAAAGAGCTAGCAGAAAAATATAATTTTGAAGGTATCGGTGGTCCTTTAGTTGATGGGGGAGATGACGAAGACGACGACGATGAAGATGAAGATGATGAAGATGACGAAGATGAAGATGACGAAGATGAAGATGACGATGAAGAATATTATGGTGATTATGACGAAGACGAAGATGAATATGAGGAAGACTATGAAGAATTTTCCAAAGACATCAAAGATTCTTATAAAAATTTAATTGAAAAAAGAAATATCATTAATTAATGAGCCCTGAACAAATAGCTTTAATTTCTTCAATAATTGTTGTTTTAATTCTTGCAATTAGCTCTTTTACTTTTATTCAAATAAGAATAAGAAAACTGAGAAGAAAAATCCTTGAAATTAATTTGAAAGATAATAAAATTGGAATGAATTTAATTTTAAAAAGAGAAGATATAGGAGAATTGTATGAAGATTGAAAAACTAAATCCCCTAATGCTTTAAATGATTTGTATGTGGAATTTACAATTAATACAATTTTAAGAAATGATTTTAAAAATGGTCTTTATTTAGGAAAAACAAACGGATATGAACCTCTTTCTTTTTCAAATAAAACAAAAGCTTCTTTTAAAATTTTAGAAAAAGATTTAAATAAACAAAAATATCAAGAATTATTAGAACTTAAAAAAAATATAACTTATAAGCTAGAAGTAATTGAAAAAGTAAGTTTAGAAGAACAATTTGACATTATTATTTTTAATGATGATTTAAAAAATTGAAATGATCTTTATGGAAAATATTTCAAAAATTTGAAAAAAAATGGTTTAATTATAATTTATGATTTTAGTATAAATAAAAAAACTAAGAAAAATTTTATTAATCATTTAAAATTAGTTAAAGCTTATTTTGAAGAGATAAAAATAAATAATGGAATTTTTTTAATAACAAAAAAATAATTCAAAAAGGAAAATATGACAAAAATAAAAAATGATCCAATCAATAAAAATGAATTTGATGCACAAGTTAATGATGGTAAATTATATTTAACTTTAGAAAGTGTTGAAACTTATAAAACAGAATTAAATAATCTTATTAATGTTGAAAGACCAAAAATCATTGAAGAAATTAAAGATGCAAGAGCTCAAGGTGATTTATCTGAAAATTCAGAGTATGACTCAGCAAGAGAAAAGCAAGGTCAAATTGAAGATAGAATTAAAGAAATCGAATACATTCTAGAAAATTATACTGAAATTCAAAATGCTTCTAAAAGTAAAAAAGTTACTATTGGTTCAAAAGTATTATTAAAAAGAATTGATAACAAAAAGCAATTTGAAGTAAAAATTGTAGGAACTCTTGAAACTGATCCTTTTTTAAATAAAATTAGTTATTCATCCCCTATTTCTCAAGGAATTATGGGATCTAAAATTGGAGATGTTCGTGAAATAAATGCCCCAACTAAATATGAAGTAGAAATTCTTAAATTTTTAGACAATTAATTTTCTCTTTTTTAATTTTAATTTTTAAAAATATTATTTTTGTAAAAATAATATTTTTTTCTTTAAAATTCTATTATGAAGCACAAATCTAATGACCCACGTTTTACAGAAATTCTATTTACATCTGAAGAAATTCAAATCAAAGTAAAAGAATTAGCAAATTGAGTAAATGAAACTTATAAAAATAGTAAGGATTTAATTTTTATTGGACTTTTAAAAGGTTGTTTACCGTTTTTAATTGATCTTGCAAAAAATGTGACTGTTGAACATATTTGAGATTTTATGACTCTTTCCACTTATTCAGGTTCAACCGAATCATCAGGAAATGTTAAAGTGGTTATGGATTTAAAACAAAATATTTTTGATAAAGATGTACTGATTATTGAAGATATTGTTGATAGTGGAATTACTTTAGAAAAAGTTGTCGGAATGCTTAAAATGAAGCAACCAAAATCATTAAAAATTTTAACTTTATTAGACAAAAGAGTAAATCGTAAAAATAAACTTGAAGTTGATAAAGCAGGATTTATAGTTCCAAATAAATTTCTTGCAGGCTATGGTTTAGATGTAAAGGAAAAATTAAGAAACATTGATTTTATAGGTGTTTTTAACCAAGAGTATTTAGATAAACTATAATATATAAGCAAAAGGATTTTATGAGTACAGATAATATTAATACACCAATGATCGAATTAAAAAATGTCAAATTTAAATATTCGACAGGAACATCATTTGCTTTAAATGATGTTAGTATTAATTTCCCGCAAGGAAAATATACAGCAATTCTAGGTCATAATGGTTCTGGAAAAAGTACTTTAAGCAAAATAATTGCTGGACTTTATAAACCGACTTCAGGAGATGTTTATATTGATGGAATTAAATTGCAAAGATCTACTTTAAGAAAACTTCAAGAGAAAATTGGAATTATTTTTCAAAATCCAGATAACCAATTTATTGGAGCAACTGTAGAAGATGACATTGCTTTTGGCTTAGAAAATAAGTTAATACCTAGAAATGAAATGAAAAAAATTATTTTGGACCTTTCAAAAAGAGTAGGAATGGATAAATATTTAGATAGAGAACCTCAATATTTATCTGGAGGTCAAAAGCAAAGAGTTGCAATTGCTTCAATTTTAGCTTTAGATCCTGAAATTATAATTTTTGATGAAGTAACTTCAATGCTTGATCCAAAAGGTAAAAAAGAAGTTTTAAAATTAATTAGAGAAATTCAACAAACAAGAAAAAAAACTTTGATTTCAATTACTCATGATATGGATGAAGCAATTTTAGCAGATCGTGTTCTTGTTTTAGCTGAAGGCGAATTAATTGCTAGCGGAGATCCTTTGGAAATATTAAAAAATGAAAGAGTCATTGAAATTGCAAAAATTGATTCTCCTTTTATTTATAGAGTTTCAAAATTATTAAAAAATGTTGATCCTACCTATGACCAAGACAAATTAATTGGTGAGATATGCAAATAGAAGTTAAGAATATATCAAAAGTATTTGAGCCAAAATCTCCAATTGAATTTACTGCTCTTAAAGGAGTAAGTTTAAGTTTTGAACAAGGAGAATTCATCTCAATAATTGGTCCAACAGGGAGCGGAAAAACTACTTTTATTGAACATTTAAATGCTTTGAATTTACCTTCTATTGGAAGCATTGTTATTAAAGGAAAATTTAAAGATCAAAAAGATAAAAAAAATCCTGTTCTTATTGAATCTGAAGTAATTTTACAAAAAACAAAAAGAAAAATAAAACAAATAAAAGAAATTAGAAGACAAATTGGAATTGTTTTTCAATTTGCTGAATATCAATTATTTGAATCTACAATTGAAAAAGATATTGCTTTTGGCCCTATTTCATTAGGAATTTCTAAAGAAGAAGCTTATAAAAGAGCTAAAAAATACATTTCAATTGTTGGTTTACCAGAAAATTATTTACAAAGAAGTCCATTTGAGCTTTCTGGAGGTCAAAAAAGAAGAGTTGCTCTTGCTGGTATTTTAGCAATGGACCCAGATTTTTTAATTTTTGATGAGCCTACTGCTGGTTTAGATCCTCAAGGATCAAAAGAAATTTTAGAAATTTTTGGAAAACTAAATAGTGAAGGAAAAACTGTTATCATTGTTACTCATAATTTGGATCATGCTTTAGAATGAACAAATAGAACAATTTTTTTTAATGATGGGTTTGTTATAAAAGATGGAAAAACTTATGATGTTTTAGAAGATGTTGATTTTTTAAGAGAAAATGAGATGGAACCCCCTAAATTATTAGTCTTAAAAAAATTATTACAAGATAAAGGTATTAACCTTAGTAAGGTTCGTTCTATTGAAGATTTTGCAAGGGAAATTAATCAATATTTAGAAACGAAAAACAAAACGAAAGAAAATAATTAATATGCGTGTAACAATTGGTCGTTATGTTGAAGATAACACTTTTTTTCATAGATTAGATCCAAGAGTTAAATTCATTGGGAATATTTTGTTATTGGTTTTATTTTTTATTGCTAATGATTTTATTGTTTATGCATTTTTATTAATTCCTGTTATTATTGCATTTTTAATAGCAACAAAGAATCCAAAAGGATTGATAAGAATTTTTAGACTACCCCTTTATGTCGGAATTTTTATATTTTTAATTAATATGTGACTTGTTACAGGAGAATCTTTGAGAGGTCTTGCAACTGCTCCAAACAATTCTGGTTTACCTATTGGATTATTAGCAAGTAATATTTACAGTATTAATTATGGAACTTGATGAATTTTTACTTTAAGTTATGTTTCTATTATCAGAACAATTTCAATTATTGTAAGAATTTATGCTTTAATTTTAGTCACAACCATTCTTACTTATACAACTAAACCTGTACTTTTAACAGTAGCCATAGAAAATATTTTATATCCACTAAAATTAATAAGATTTCCAGTCCAAATTATTTCAATGATTATTTCAATAACTTTGCGTTTTATTCCAACTCTTTTAGATGAAACAAGTAGAATTATGAAAGCCCAAGCCTCAAGGGGTGTGGATTTTAAAAATGGTAATTTAAAAGCAAAAGTAAAATCAACAATAACTTTAATAATTCCGCTTTTTGTTTCAGCATTTGCAAAAGCAGATGATTTAGCAAATGCAATGGAATCACGAGGATACGATCCTTATAAAAAGAGAATGAGATACAGAAAACTTTCTTTATCTTGAAAAGATGCTTTTATAATATTTATATATTTTGCATTTATAGCCTTAATTGTCATAAATACAAATTTTCCAAATATTTTACCAATTTGATGAATTCAAGCTTGAGTAAATATTTAATAAAGTTAAGTAAAACTACTTAACTTTATTTTTTTGTGATAAAATGACTTTAATTTACTTATAAAGGAGGAAAAAAATGGTTAAGTTAAGACTTAAAAGAATGGGAAGTAAATTTAATGCTTTTTATAGAATCGTAGCAGCTGATGCAAGAGCACCTAGAGATGGGCGTTTTATTGAAGAATTAGGTTATTATAATCCTTTTTCTAAGGATTTAAAAATTGAAAAAGAATTAGTTTTTAAATGATTAGATCTTGGAGCAAAACCAACTGAAACAACTAAAACATTATTTAAAAAGGAAAAAATAATGGAACAATATCACCAAAAAAGGCAAAAAAATTAATCTAATGAAACTTTTTTTTTAACAATATTTCCAAATTATTTTATTCCATTTAAAAACGAATCTATTATTGCAAAAGCAATTGATAAAAAATTGATAAATATTGAAATTATTGATTTTAGAAATTTTGCTTATGGAAAACAAAAAAAAGTAGATGATGAAATATATGGTGGCGGATCAGGAATGCTTTTAAAAATAGAGCCAATTGATTTAGCACTTGAAAATACCAAAGGTAAAAGAATTCTTTTATCACCTCAAGGCAAACCATTTACTCAAGATGATGCTTTAAAATTATCCAAAGAAGAAAATTTAACATTTATTTGTGGTAGATATGAAGGTTTTGATGAAAGAATTAGAAATTTAATTGATGAAGAATATTCAATTGGAGATTATGTTTTAACTGGAGGAGAATTAGCTTCGATGGTAATTGCAGATTCAACAATTAGGCTAATTCCAGGTGTTATTAAAGAAGAATCCTATAAAAATGATAGTTTTCAGAACAATTTACTAGATTATCCACAATATACTAGACCAGCAACATACAAAAATATGAATGTCCCAGAAGTTTTGTTAAATGGAAATCACAAAGAAATAAAACAATGACGTGAGCAAAAAGCTTACGAAAAAACATTAAAAAATAGACCAGATCTTATAGAAAGGAAAAATAATGCAAAATAAATTACTTGACATTGTTGAAAATGATCAATTAAGAAATGATTTACCAGAGTTTAAATCTGGTGACAATATTAAAGTTCTTGTACGTATTAAAGAAGGAGCAAAAGAAAGAATTCAAGCATTTGAAGGATTAGTAATTGCTATTAAAAATTACAGTACACACAAAACTTTCACAGTTAGAAAAATTTCAAATAGTGTTGGTGTAGAAAGAACATTTCCTCTTAATTCTCCTGTAATTGTTTCAATCGAAGTACTTAGAAAAAATAAAGTTCGTCGTTCAAAATTATATTACATGCGTGATTTAAAAGGTAAATCAGCAAGACTTAAAGAATTAAAAAAATAAGTTTTTGTGAAATCATAATAAAAAACAACCATAATTGGTTGTTTTTTATTATTGAGTATTTTTTGGTTTAATTTTACTTGCTACAATTTTATTTTTTGTTGAAATTAATTCTGTTGTTTTATTAGTTTTAGAAATAAGTCCATTATCTTGTGCTTTAAAAGCATTTTCTGTTTTTTCTTTATTTTTTTTACCAAAAATTGAAAATTCACGACGTTTTCTTAAAATTACTTTAGTTGTTTTTTCATTATCTGTAGAAATCAAAGTAAATACATTAGTAACATTTTGAACTAAACCAATTACAGTAATAATATCTCCTAATTTTAATGTTAGATTTCCTGATGGAAGAACTGAACTAACACCTCTTTTTACTAAAACCACACTAACACCTTTATTATTAAAATTAACATCTTTTAAAGGTTTGTCAGAAATTTGAGAATTACTTAAAATAATTGAACCAATTACATAACCATCTCCAACTTCTTGAAGATGTTCACTATACTTAATAAAACTTTGATTAGTAGCAATTAAAGCAGTTCTTATTCCGGCTTCTTCTTCAGGTCTAATAATAACATCTACTCCAATTTGTTTTAAAACCCGAGCATGTCTTTTTGAATTCGCTCTTGCGATAATATTTTTAACATTCAATTCTAAAAGAGCTGCAATTACTTCAATATTATCTGATAGAGCAACAATGACTGTATCAAAATTTGCTACTCCCAAACCACTTAAAGCTCTTAAATCTGCAGCATCTGCAATTGCAACTGAAGTTACAATTTGAGAAACAGAAGATAAGGTTGCTTCATTTTTGTCAATAGCTAAAATTGAATATTGCTTCATTTTACTTAATTGATCAATGATTGCAAGGCCAAATCTCCCTGTTCCAATTACACAAATATCTTTTTTCATATACATAATCATTTTAAACTATTTGCAATAATAAAATAAAAATACCAAAAAACTTTAAAATTCTCTATAATTCTAATATGTTTCAAAGAGCTTATTTTAAAAATAAATTACGAAGTAATTTTAGATTTAGTAGATTCAATAGAACAAATAACAAAAAAATTTCAAATGGTTTTTTTCACTTTTTTAGAAATTTATCTACTCCTAAAAGAATTTTCTTAACTTATTTTCTTATTACAATAATAACTTCTTTACTTTTGTGAGGAAAATTTTCTCATAATCAAGGTGCTAATGTAAGTTATATTGATGCACTTTTTACTTCTGCTAGTGCTTTTAGTGATACTGGTTTGACTGTTTCACCAACAGCTTTAACATATAATATTTTTGGTCAAACAATTATTGCTATAGTAATTTTGTTGGGGGGATTTGGTTTTTTTGCTTTAAAAGCTTATTTTATTAATCTTTTCGTAACTAATTTACAAGGTAAAAATTACTCTATGAAACTTGTCGAAAGAAATGTTTTAAGCGCAGAAAGAGGCAGTTCTGTTGTAGGAGAAACAAGAAAAATTGTTCTTTCAAGTATTTGAATTCTTGCAATTATTATGATAATAGGAGCAATAGTTTTATCTTTTTATTTTTACTTTGTTCCCGGAAATTTTATAGGTAATACTAATGCAGATCCTCTAGGAGATATTTCACTATCTATAAGATATGGATTTTTTCATTCAATTTCAGCAATAAATAATGCTGGATTTGATATTATTGGAGCAAATAGTATTGCCCCCTATTTTAAAAATTACACTATACAAATAATTTTCTTAATTTTATTTATTATAGGTGGTATGGGTTACCCAGTAATTTTTGATGTATACACAAAATTGAAATATAAAATTGTCCCAAAACATAGACTAAATAAAGAAAGACATCGATTTTCTTTATTTACAAAAATAAGTGTTACTACATATTTAATTGTTGCTTTCATTGGGCTACTTTTAGTTTTTATTTTTGAAATATTTTCATCTAGTCCAGAGACAATTTGAGGAATACAAGAAATAAATGGACAACCTATTTCTCAAGGTGATAAAATTATGGCTATAATTTTTAATACAATGTCCACTAGAAATGCGGGATTTTCTTCATTTGATTTAAATAAATTAACAACTAATTCAATTTTAGTTTTTTCAATAATGATGTTCATTGGTTCTGCACCTGCTTCAACTGCAGGAGGAATTAGAACAATTACATTAGCAGTAATTATTTTGTCAATAATTGCTAGAGCAACTGGTAGAAGCTCAGTTAGAGTTTTCAAAAGAAGACTTCCTTTTGAAACTTCATCAGGAGCAAGCACTGTTTTAGCAGTTTCTACAATTTTATGTACAATAGGTATTTTTGGAGTTTTAACATCATTTTCTACAGGTCTATCAAATACAACAAATGGACCTAGAAATGTTATAAATGCTATTTTTGAAGTTACTTCTGCCTTTGGAACAACAGGTCTTAGTTTAGGAATTACTTCTTCATTAAATATTTTTTCTAAAATATTATTAATTTTTATAATGTTTATTGGTCAATTAGGTATTTCTTCCACAATTCTTGTTGCAGGAAATAAAAAGAGTAAAAGCTATGCTTATGAATATATTTCCGAAGATGTAACAATAGGTTAATTTTTTAAAAATATATTCTCTAAAATAAAGTGAATATAACAAAAAAATCATTTTTTAAAGGTTAGAATTAAGTTAATAACTTAAATTGTTATTTTTAAGGAAACAGACAAAATGAAAAAGAAAAAAAAATTTTTATCCACTACCATTTCTGCAATTTCTTTAGTAGGAATTATCCCTACTGTAGTTATTGCTTGTTCTTCAAATGTTAAAACTTCTTCTGATCAAACTTTTGATATTGAATTGAACGAAATTGGAAAAACTTTAACTTACAATGATTTTATAAATATTAATAAAGAGATTCCACATACTTTGAAATCATATTTTACTTTTAAAAATTCAACAAATCAAGTTATTAAAGACAAAGATATTGAACTTGAAATCATTACTAATCCTTCACGTTCGTCTTTGGATACTAATATTGAATTGAAAATTAAAATAGATAATCAAGAAATAACTAAATTAATTAATGTGAATAATTCTTCAAAACTGATTAATGCTCAAAGTCCATTAAAGATTTTATCAATTGGCGATAGTGTATCAGCAGGTTATAATGCTCAATATTCATTTGATTTGCCGGGTAAGTTTAACCAAGAAACAAAAGAGATATCAGGACTAAGTTATGGCTCTTTTTTAGTTCAATATATTCAATCCATCAATGAAGATTTTGTTTCTTCTTTTGATAATTTTGCTTTATCAGGTTCAACAATTAAAAATTGATTATATTTATTATCGCCAAATAGATATGATGAATTTTATAATGAAAATTTAAAAGAAAATTTTTTTTATAATGAAAAAAGAGATAAAACTAATAATAACAATCCTCAATTAGATAGATTGAACGAGAATTTTCCTAATTGAAAAAACGACCCATTATTAATGAACAAAAAATTAATAAACAAATTAGAAGAATCAAATTTGATAACTCTTACTTTAGGTGCTAATGATTTTTTTGATAGCACATTTTTTGATGAACTTCAAAAAATTATTTTGGGAATTTCATCAAAAAATTTAAACATTTCTGATTTAAAAAAACTTTTAGATAAAACTCAAAAAGAGATTCAAACCAATTTAATTAAAATATTTACTGAATTAAGAAAAACAAATAAAAATGCAAGCATTGAAGTAATTTCTTATCCTGCCCCTTTATTAAAATTACTTCCATTTATTGATTCTATTTTTGAAAAATTAAATCTAAAAGAATTTAGTTCAGATTTTTTATTATCCAGTTTAAATAATTCAATAAAACTAGCAGTAAATAATTTTAATTCTCTGACTCAAAATAAGACTGAAAAAAGAATTAATTTTCTTGATGTTTATGATGAAGTATTTTGAAAAGAAAATACTAATAAAGTAGCTGCAAATATTTTTGATATTCATTCAAGTACATTTGGTTATCAAAAAATAGCTCAAGAAATAGTTTTAAAACTTGCATTACCTAAATACAATTTTGATTCTTATGATTCTTTAAAATTGTCTTCAGAATCAGATATTTTAGGTAAGTTAGATGAAACATTTTTTAAAAGAAATTATGATTCTTATTTTCAAGAATTTGAATTTGAAATATTAGAACCTGAAACTAATAAACAACATCAAAGTTCAAAATATATAGAAGAATTTTTAAAAATTATTTTTGAAAACTCTGAAACTAAACTTTTTGATGAAAAAAATAAACTAATTAGTCAAAATCATCAATACATTTTAAATTCTAATCAAAGCATTTTAACTTTACAAGAACTTTTTAGTGAATTTATTTCTATAGATTCTAATTCAATTAGGTTAAAAGAATTCTTCAAAAGTTTTTTTAATAGTAATAAAAGCGTTCTTAATGATTTATTTGGTTCAGACAACGAAAAACTTTTAGATGAAGTTTTTAAAAATTTAAATTCTTTAATTTTCAATGAAAATAATTTTGAAGATTTTATAAGCAAATTAATTAAATCTGATTTATTTGTAGAAATTTTGAGTTCTTTTCAAGTTTTTTCTAATGAGAACAATACACCTTTAACAGAAGACGTTATAAGTTCTTTTTTTATCAAAACATTTACAAAAAGCGAAATTTTATGACTTGCAATAAAAACAATTTCTGAAACTGATTTACTAAAAGAAGTAAATCTATTGAACGATATCATTTCTGGTTTTGTTGACTTATTATATAGCTCAAAAGCTAGTAAAGAACTTATTACTGGATATTTAAAAAGTTTAACAGGGTTGGCTATTGAACCTTTAGAAAAAGTCATTTTTGATACAGATTCTCAAGAATTGATTAAAATTTTATTTTCTAAATTGCTTGAAAATCCAAAAATTTTAATTGCGGCAAATTCTTTTTCTGATATTTTAAACAAAGTTTTTGATTTTAGCGATTCAAAATTAGTAAAATCAATAAAAAGCATTTTTAAAAATGTTTTTGATAACATTTACTTTTCAAGTTTGATTGAAATTGAATTAAATTTACTTTTAGAAGATTCAATCCAACTTGAATTAAACGAAGAACAAAGAAATATTTTTAAAGATTTCATTAAAGAAATGCTAAATTCTTTAATTAGTGAAGAGTCTTCTTTTTTTGAAAATGAAAATCCAATTTTAAAGTACTTAAAAAATAATTTCATAAATATAACAAACGGAGATTTTCAAAATTTTGCTGATTTTATTTTGCAAAAAGAAAATCTAGTTTATTTACTTAATTATTTTTCTAATGCTTTAGAAAAGAATTCAAACTTACATATAAGTTTTGAAAAAATAATTGATTTATTTATAGAAGATCCAAGTTTAAGAAAACTTTTAAAGAATTATATAGTGACTGAAAATACTCTTAATTCTCTAACTTCATTGATTTTTAGTTCAATTAAAGTTAATGAAAAAACAGATGTGCAAAATCAAAAAATGAAAATTTTTGTAAAAGAATCTTTAGATGCAATTTTTAATTCAAGTCAAATTTTTACTTTAGAAAATCCTTTGATAAAATTTTTGAAAAAAAATCTTACTGATTTGTTAAGAAATGATTTTAGTAGTTTTCAAGACTTTTTTAATGATTCTACAAATTTAAATTCTTTTCTTTTTGATGTTACTAATTTAATTAAAAATAATCCAAAACTAGAAGAAGCTCTAAAAGATGTTATTGATATGTTTATAAATGATGAAAATTTATTCATTTCTTTAACTTCATTTTTAAAAGATATTGCTCTTAAACCTTCTAATTTATTTTTGATGAGTTCTAAGTTGAAAGAATTTTTAGTGCTGGAAAATCTTAATGAAAATGATGAAATAGTTTTAAATCAAATGATTGAGCAACTAATGAAAGCTTTATTTGAAAACAAAGAAATTCTTGTAGCAACCGAACCTTTAATTCAATTATTTAAAAATAATATTTTCAATTTTTTGGCAGGTAAAATAGATATCTCAATTTTGAAATCAGAAGTTTCAAGTTATTTTGCATCAAATGGAATTAATTTAATTTTTAAATTAAGCACAAGTATTGAAAAAGGAACGATCCAAGGAAATACTTTAGGTCAATTCATTAATTTATTATTTGAAAAATCTAGACTTGATTCACCTCTTTATACGACTTTAAAAAATAAGGAAAATTTTAGTTCTTCAACAGCAATTGATTTGTCTAATTTATTCAATCTACAATCACAATTAAAAACAATTGTTAATTCAGTTGCAAAAAGTTTATATGCTTCTTATCTTGATTTTTCTAAGCAAAACACTCTAAGTTCAATTACAGAAAATCCTTATTACTCAGCTTTATATAGGTTTTCAACAACTTTATTATTAATTGGAAGATATTCTACAAATGCCTCTCTATTTTGAAATTTTACTAACTTATCAGCAAGCGCAACAATTATTGATGGGTTAAGATTATCGAAAATTCCAGGTTTAATTGATTTAGTAAACAAACATATTGTAGGAAGTGACTCTTTTTCATTTACTTCAAATAGTAATTTTGAGAAAAATCAAATTTTATGATATTTATATTACTACGATTCGTCAGAAGGGATAAAACCATCAGGAGCATATGCAAAGTTTTTTGGACAAATATCTTATATAGATGTATTAATAAATTCCTTAAAAAACGGTAATTTAGAAAATTATATTGTTTTTTTACCTGAAAAGGAATTTGAATTATCTCAAGAATTAAATATTAAAAATACAACATATTTAAGTAGAAATACTAATTGAGGGAGCTTTTATTATAGTTATTATTTAGTAAATAAAACTAAAATTGCAAATGATTTTACAATTTTGTATGATGTATCAGATGATACAAATGTTATTATTAATGAAAAATTAGAAAAACATACTTGAGAAAATACTCAAAAATGAATTAATGCTTGAAAAGTTGACTTAGGTATTAATGATCAAAATATTAAGACACTTAAAATTCACTTAAGCCTATTAAACAATGGTAAAGAAATCTTAATTAAAACTATGGAAATAAATGGCAGAGAATATCAAACGAATATACGTATTTTAGGTTTTAAATCTTTTAGTTAAAAATTTTCAAAATTTTTATCATTTCTTTTAAAACATTTTTTAAAGTACTTTCAACACCTTTGGTAAAATCTAATTTTTGATATGAAAAATTATTGAAATCATAAGAAAAATTTACAAAAACAACATATGTAAAATTTTCAAAATTTTCCAAGTGAATAATTTCTTCTTTAGATGTATTGATTAATTTTATTTTATTTAATAATGATTCTTTTTGTAATTCAGTAAGAGATTTAAAAGTAAAAACAAAATTAGTTGCTTTTAATGATTTTAGATTTGTCTTTTTAGTAGAAAAATAAAAAATATTTTTCAAAGCTTTTTTTCAAAAATTTTCCTTCAAATATTTATTTGCTTCAATAGAGTTCAAAATTGTTTTAACATTTGTATTGTTATTTAAAAAAATTATGCCTTTTTCTTGTATTTTTAAATTTATATCATAACTATTTCTAATCAATTTATTTAAAAAATAAACATTATTAACTAAATTAGAAATATTTCTATCATTTGTATAAGAGTAATTTTCAAAAGAAAAATCGTTAACAAAATACCAATTCAAAAACTCTATTAAATTAAACTCTTTTTCTAAAGTCATTTGAATTTTTAACTTAATTTTTAGTAATTTATTTGTAAAAAATAGTGCAAATCATAAATTAAAAACTAATGTTATTCCGGTAATAGACATTAAACTAATAAAACTAATCAAAGTATTTGAATTTTGCAAAAAATTTCTATTTTGAAAATTGAAAAAAAGAAAAACTAATAGATTCATAATCCAAAAAGAAAGAGCAATTCAATTAATTATTGTTTTAAAATGCAATTTGCCATTGAATTTTATTAAAAATCTTTCTTCTTCTCTTGAACAAATTTCATTTTTTAATTTGTTATCCAAATATTTTTCTAGTCTAGTTTTTTCTTGCATGTTTTAATTATGTAAAAAAAATCAAAAAAAAGATAAAAAAATGAATGTGATATAATTTTTTATAATAGATATTAAATTAGGAGAAATATGATTATAAATAAAAAACTTAAATATGGATTAATAGGAATAATAGGTTCAATATCAGTATCAACCATTTCTTTTGCTGTAATTTCTTGTGGAACAACAACTTCCATTCCTAATACTTTTAGCATTAAAAGCTTTGCTCACCTATATGGACCAATTCAAAGTATTCAAACAAACTTTGTTGAAATAAATCAAAATACAGGAACAAGTGATATTAGTTATGCTTTAAAAACTTTAAAATTTGATTCAACAACTATTGCAAGTGCAACAAAAGGATCAGATGTAATAAATGAATTTAAGCTTGAACCTTCAACTATTTCGACAGCTAATTCTCTTTCAAAGTCTTTTTTAAAATTAAAAGAAAACTTTATTGCAAAACCTGGAAATTATTTCATTGAAGTAGAAATCAAAAGAGGAACTAATTTAATTGGAACACAAACTTTAAATTTTAATATTTCAAAACTCCCAGTTAGTATTGAAAAAGATCCAGATCCAAAAATTTTAGCAGCAATTAAAGCTCCTTTATTGTTGAATACTTTAAATTTATTAAATGTATCAAATCCTTTTTCGTTTGTTGAAATTAAATTAAATAATGCCCTATTAATGAATAGTGATTTTATTATTGAAAAAGATTTGAATAGTAATATTTATTACATTAAAAAAATCTCTGGAGAAATAACTTCAGGAAATTATTCTATAAGTGTTAATGTTGAATTTACAATCTCAGGCAAAATTGCAACAGAACCAATTGAAGTAATTATTCCCTAAGCTATTTTTTTAATTTTTAAAAATTTCATTATTATTGTTAAAATATAAATAGATACTTATAAATTAATTTTAGTGTCGTATGGGAGTTTTTATGGAAAAAGATTGCAAAGAAAAAAATTGTGTTTGTAAACCAAAAAAAGCAATTAAACTTTAAATAATACTAAAGTATTATTTTTTACAATTTTTCAAAAGAGTTTTTGTGTTATAATATAATCAAAGCATTATATAAACAAAATATATTTAATGCTTAAAAATCAGGGAGTAAATATGGAACAAAAAGATCTAAAACAATGTGGAAAAGAAGGCTGCACATGCAAAGTTTGTGTTTGCAAACCAAAAGAATCAAGTTCTTGTAAATCAAAAGAAAGTAATCGTTCTTGTTCAAAAAAATAACTTTTAATAGTTAAAAATAATGTTCATATGAACATTATTTTTTTATTTATAAGTAGAAATTTCATTATTTCATTCTAATTCAAATTCGCCAATTTTTACATAATCTCCATTTTTGACATTATATTTAATCAGTTCTTCTCAAACTCCTAAATTTTTCAATTTGTTATTTAATCTCATCAAATTTTCATATGTATTAAAAGGAATTCTTTGAACTAAATCAGTAATTTTTTTACCAACAACTTCAAAAGAATTTTCACTTTTCTTAACAACTTCAAAATCTTTTTCAAAAACAATTGTAGTCTCAGTTTTTTCAATTTTTTTTCTATAGCTCTTAGCTTTTGATAGAATTTCACCTAATTTGTTTTTCAAACCATTTACATTTTTAGTAGTAAGAGCTGAAATTTGAAAAATTTCTAGTTTTGGAAATTTTTTTCTAAAAAGATTTAAATTTGTTTCAAAATCTTCTAAATCTTCTTTATTGGCAATAATTAATTGAGTTCTTTCTAATAAAGTCTCATCATAAAGCCTTAATTCTTCTAAAATTTGCTCATAAGCATTTATTGGATTTTTATCTTTTGATCCAAAATCAATAATATGAGCAATAACACGACAACGCTCAATATGTTTTAAAAATTGGATGCCTAATCCTTTACCTTCGCTTGCGCCTTTGATCAGCCCAGGTAAATCAGCAATTGTGTAAGAAGAATCACTTGATTTAACCAATCCAAGTTGTGGACTTAAAGTTGTAAAATCATAATCTCCAATTTTTGGTTTGGCATTACTTAAAACTGAAAGAAGAGTACTTTTACCTGCTGAAGGAAGACCTACAAGACCAATATCAGCTAAAATTTGTAATTGCAATCTTAATCTTTTTTTCTCTCCAAAAGATCCATTTTCATTCATGAAAGGAGCACCATTTCTTGGAGTTTTAAATTTAAGATTTCCTCTTCCACCTTGCCCACCTTTGACAATTAAATAATCCCTTTCTTCAACAATATCTTCAATTAATTTATCATTTTCGTAAACAAGTGTTCCAAAAGGAACTTCAATAATAGTGTCTTCAGCACCTTTTCCATATTGATTTTTTCTTTTACCATTTTCACCATCTTCAGCTCGGATAATTTTTCTAAATTGTAAATCTAAAAGAGTGTTAATTCCATAATTAGGTCTAAAGTAGATGTCTCCACCTTTTCCACCATCTCCACCATCTGGTCCTCCATTTGCAACATGAGCTTCACGCCTAAAACTAATGGCTCCATCGCCACCTTTTCCACCTCTTAGTTCTAATTCGACTTCATCTATAAATTTCATATTACTCCCATTCTGCTAAAATATTTAAACCAAATTTTGAATATATTTTTACACCTATTTTTACAAAAGTAGAAATAAAATGTCCTCTTACAAAAAGTATTGTTTTTATCGAAAATCCTTTTAATATATGCTTGCTAATTAAAGGATATCTTCTTTTTATATCTTTGATGAAATTTAACAAGTACACACGTTTATTTTTTATTTGTCTATCAAAGGAAATTAACATAATTTGTCATAAAATCATTTGTCTAATGAAATTTCAAGTATATTTTTTAAAACTATCAGAATTAATTTTTTCAATATTAATAGTTTCTAAAATTTTATGAATAACTTGAAATTGATGATTTCTATTTTTTACCATATTTTTTAAATTAATACTTTGTTCGCTTCTACCAATGTAATAGCGATATAAAACATCATTCATATAATACATTGTTTCTGCTTGAGAAAAAGGAATTAACGAATACTGAGAATCACTATAATAAATTCCTTCTATTTGCTTATAATTTAAATCTTTTAAAAAATTTGTTCTGTAAAAAATAGAATGCATTGTAATTATTGTGTAAGGAAATTTTAAATTTCTTAAACTTAAAATTTTATAAGGTTGAAAGTTTTTTTTGTGAGAGATGATTATTTTTTTGTTGTTTGCAACTTTTTCCATTGAATAATCAACAAGTAAAACATCAATTAATTTTTTTTGTCCTCTTATCATGTTAATGATGTCAATTAGAATTTTAGTATCAAAACTATCGTCAGCATCTAAAACCTTGAAATAAATTCCGTTTGCAACTTCTAATGCTTGATTGATAACAGAACCATATTGACCATTTTCTTTTTCAATTAACAGAACAAAATCTGGTCTTACTTTTGCATTTCATTTTCTAATGTATTGTTTTGCAACTTCAGAAGTTTTATCTTTAGACCCGTCATTAACAACAATTATTTCATAATCATTCATAACATTTGCTTCATATAATGTTTGGTTTAAAATTGAAGGCAAGCTAATATCTAAATGTTTTTCGGCATTATATGAAGGGATTACAAAAGTAAACAAAATTTTGTGATTATTTTGATTCATAACTTAAAATTTGTGGAAATATTTCCAGTGCTTCTTCAATTGCTTGATCCATGTTAATATATTTATATTTTGCTAGTCTACCCACTAAAAATAAATTAGAATAAGCTTTTGTTCTTTCAAAATATTTTAAATATTTTTTATTTGCTTCTTCGGTTTGCAAAGGATAAAAAGGCACATTAAATCTTTCACTATTTGGATCATATTTTCCTGGGTATTCTCTTGAGATTATAGTGTTTGTAACATCATTTTGCAATGTCATATGTTTATATTCTGTAATTCTCGTGATATCAAAATGTGCTGGATAATTAATAACAGCATTTGATTGAAATTTTGTTTGATTAATATTTGTAAATTTAATATCTAAAGAACGATAATCTAAAATTCCGTCAACATTATCAAACAATTCATCTATTGCTCCTGTAAAAACAAAAGGAACTTTCAACTCTTTTTCTTTGAAAAAAATCGCTTTTTTTCCTTCACTAGAAATTTTAAATTTAATTAAATCTTTAATGTTGGTTTCTAGGACAACAGTAATATTAGGATGATCTAACATTTTTTTTATTGAATTTGTATAACCTTCTTCAGGTAAACCTTCAAACAAATCATTGAAATATTTATCATTATATGAACTAATGATAGGAACTCTTTCGGTTACTTTTTTATCAATTTCTTTTGGATTTAAACCTCACATTTTTACAGTGTAATTTTCAAAAACATTTTTATATATAAAGTCTGCAACTTTTTGAAGTTCTAAATCATTTTCTTTAATTAAATCTAAAATTTTAATTCTCTTATCAAATCCATATTTTTTGTTTAATTTTTCTTTTATTTCTTCACTTTTTTCAGGGAAAAATACATCTAAACCACGATAGTTGAAAGGAATAGGGACAATTTCATCTTTAATTTTAGCTGCAACAATATTTTGAAAATTGTTAAGTTTTCAAAATTGATTCATGTAATCATACACTTGTTTATTAGATGTATGAAAAATATGTGGTCCATATTTATGAACTAACACTCCTTTTGTTTTTAAATCAAAAACATTTCCCCCAATGTGATTTCTTTTTTCAATAATTAAAACTTTTTTGTTTTCTTTTGCAAGTTTATTAGCTAAAACAGCTCCACTTAAACCTGCACCTGCAATTAATATATCCATAATTATTAAATTATAGCAAAAAGATAATATAATCTTAAGCATAGATTAATTAAAAATATAATAAAAGCAAATAAGGAGAATTTTCATGAGAAAAAAAATTATTATTGGTAATTGAAAAATGAACAAAACTAAAACAGAAGCAGAAAATTTTGTAAAAGAGTTTAATAAAATTACAAGTGAGTTAAACTTGAAATTGGACAAAAATTTAGTTGCAGGTTTAGCATTACCATTCACATCATTAGGGATTAAAAAAGAAGGAAATTTTGCAAATTTAGTTATTGCTGCACAAAATTTTCACCAAAATAATAGTGGAGCCTTTACAGGAGAAATTTCAGCAGAAATGCTTTTAGATCTAGGGGTAAAAATGGTTGTTTTAGGTCATAGTGAAAGAAGAGAGTTTTTTCATGAAACTGATGAAATAGTAAACATGAAAATGCATCAAGCAATTAAAAATAATTTAGTCCCAATTGTTTGTGTTGGAGAAACAGAACTACAATACAATTCGAACAAATCTAAAGAAGTTATAAAAAATCAAATTGAAAAATCACTAAAAAATTTAAGTGATTTTTCAAAGATTATTATTGCTTATGAACCAATTTGGGCAATTGGTACAGGAAAAACAGCTACAGTTGAATATGCCCAAGAAATGTGTAAGTACATTAGAAGTTTAACAAATGAAAAAACAATTATTCAATATGGCGGAAGTGTAAAACCAAATAATATTAAAGAATTGTTAAGTCAAAAAGATATTGATGGTGCTCTTGTTGGTGGAGCTTCTTTGAATGTAAAAGATTTTATTGATTTAATTAAATAAATATCCAAAAATTCAAAATTTATGCAAAAAAATGCAAATATTGCATTTTTTTGTTCATTTTAAATGATTAAATACTATAATAATCATGTAAAAGGTGGAAATTTTGTTAATAATAGAAAATAAGTTATTAGAATACATAAAAGAAAATAAAATTGTTAAACCAAAAACATTAGAAACTGTTTTTGGTTTAAAGAGTTCAACTGTAAGAAGATATTTAATAAAACTTGAAGAAAAGAAAAAAATTGAAAGAAATTTTGGCCAAATTAAATATATAGGATTTATTGATTCAAATAGAATTGCTTCTCAAGAAGTAGAAAAAAATAAACCAGTAAAATTACAACTGGCAAAAAAAGCTGCTTCTTTAGCAAAAGATTACAAAAATGTTTTCATTAGTAGTGGATCAAGTTGTTATTATGTACTTGATTTTTTAGAAAAAGATATTAATCTTTATACAAATAGTATTTTTAATGCAATTCATGCAATTGATTTAGGATTTAAGAATGTAAATATTATTGGTGGTCATTTAAAACCTGCATCTCTTTCGACTGTTTCGTCAGAAATTACAATGATTGATAATCTTAAATTCCAAATTGCTTTTTTAGGTGTTAATGGAATTGATTCAAAAGGTAGTTTAACTGCAAATGACATTAATGAAGGAGTTGTAAAAAAATACATTGCAAATAATTCAGATTTAGTTGTTGTTTTAGCTGAAAAAGAAAAATTTAATAGTTCAGCTTTTTATGATTTTACTCCTAAAAACAAAATTATTCTTGTTGTTAGTGATTATACAGCCCCATTTGATTTTCCAAATTTAAGTCTAATAAAACTTTAGTTTAAAAATCAAATTTTAAATCTTTTAATCTCCAATTCTAACAGGAATATTCTTGCTTGCAAATTTTCTAAAGTTAAAAATTTTGCTTGGATCTACAACTTGAAATCTATTTTCAGAAAGAATTCAAATAGGATCTCTATTTGGATCTCGATTAATTGGGACAATATGAACACCAGTTGCTTTTGCATCAAAAACATCTGCTTGTCATTTACCGTTTATAAATTCTGGAATATATTTTTCAATTCTTGCATCAGTAATGCCTGAAGTCCTTTCAGTTTTAATTATGCCTTCAGCATCTTTAATTAAATTACCATTTCTATCAATTGCATTATGCATTCCATTATTTGGTGTTGTACTTTTTTGAATTTCTACATGTAAATGTGGTATTCATCCGCCATTGTTTCCGATATTTCCAACTAAACCTATTACTTCTCCTCTTTTAACTTTTTGTGGAGTTTTTGCTGAAATAGTCGGCACTCCTATGACATGTCTACTTCTGTTTCAAATACTTTTTACTCTATTTTCTCCAAATTTAGTTTTCATAAATCTATGATCTAAATGAATGATTGCAATGTAAAAAAATTCACTATTTTCTCCAAAAATATTATTCCAAGATTCTTCACCTAAAGTATAGTCTTTTTTATAAACTTTCATAACAAGATTTGTGCCTATACCTTCTGCAATACTATTATTTGGTAAATAATAATAAGAAATAATTTCCCCATCAAAAGGAGCTAGAACTTCAGTACCTTGATTTAAAAAAACATCCTCGCCAAGATGAAATTGATGATGAGTTCTAATTTTTGAACCAGCATAAATATTTCTATTTTCACCATATCCTCCAGTCAATATTGGTGTTTTGTATTCAGATAAATAATTTTGATTTTGATTTGTAATTTGAGTTCTCGAAAGATTTTCAATTTCTAAAACTCTCGATCTTTTGTCCATTTGCAATTTTGGATCAATTATGAAAGCTTCTTTAACTGCAAAATTTTCTATTAATAATTTTTTGTTTTCACTTTTTAAACTTTGATCTTTTATCTCTAAAAAATATGTAAGTTCTATTTTATCTAAATTTCCAGGTGTTTCAATTTTTGAAACACTCAAAGAAATTTTTTTATTGTCTTTTGTTAATAATGGTTTTTTAAGTTCATAGCTAGTTTCTAAAAGATAATCAGAAATTGAATTTGTTTTTAAAATGTCTGTTCCATTATAAAAAATATTTTCCAAGTTCAAATTCAATTCATTTAGTTCAATGCTTATTCTTGAGTTCAAATTGCTATTTAAAACAATTCCTGCAGGAATTGCAATTGTTCCTACAGCACCTAAAGTTAAAGTTCCAATTCCTAAAAGTTTGATAATTTTTTTATTCATAGTTAACCTCATTAAATTTATTATTTACAATAATTTTAACCTTTAAATTGCTCTATTAGAAAAAAATAAAATTGAGTTACTGGATTATGTTAAAATAATTTAATGAATATCAATCAAGTTGTTTTAACAAGCTGAAATTTAGGAACTGCAATTAGTGAAATGATCGGTTCAACAACTTTGATTTTTTTAGTTTTAATGACAAGATATTTTGTTGCTCATTTTTTTAGTAAAAAATATAGTTTTATTCTTTTTTCTCTAGGTTTTACAATTTCTTTTTTTATTGCAATAATTATGGCATGAGTAATAGGAGGTTTTATTAATGGACTTGGTCAAGCAGCTGGAATTGTAACTCCTTTAGCAGTAATTTTAATTTCTTTTATCAAAAATACATTTGTTTCCATTCCTTATGTTGTTGGGTTTCAATTGATTGGCGCTTTACTTGGTTCACTTTTATTTATTGCTGTGTTTTATGCATTTTATAATTTTATTGGAGATAAAATTAATTCTAATTTCAAAATAGAAATAAGAAAAATAATCGAAACAGAACACTTAAGTTTTGGCAAACATACAATTAAAGAAATAATTTTTCAATTTTTCTTTGTTGTTTCATTAGGTTTTATAGGTTATTTAGATGTGATTACTTATGGGTTAGAAGTCATTGATAAAGTTTTAATTACTCTTACAATAATATTTATTCTTTTACTAATTTCAAGTAAATTTAATTTTTATCTTTTTGCTTTAACTGTATCAGTTGCATTCTTAATTTTACAAGGAATTTTTAATGTTTTTAAATGACAAAATTTAGCAAAAACTTTAATTGCTTTTTGAATTCAATTTCTAACTATTTATTTAGTTTCTCTATCCTTAAATGCAATTGTATTAGCAAGCGGAAGATTTTTTGAGTTATAAATATTTTGTTGTTAATTTAATAAAAATATTAGAGGAATGATTCCTCTAATATTTTTAAGCAACAAAACCTTGTTTTTTAAGTGTTTTTGCAGTTTTTGCACTAACTTTAATTTTTACTTTAGATCCATTTTCAAGAGTTACTAAAATTTTTTGTAAATTTAAATTGAATTTTCTTTTAGTTGCATTTAAAGCATGTGAGCGTTTGTTACCACTCATTGGGCCTTTATTTGTTAAATCATCTCTTCTTGCCATTTGAGCCTCCTCTTTTATATTTATATGCATTTATAATAAATATCATTTTACATTAAAATCATAAATTTTCAAATAACTTTTAAAAATTTTTTTGGTATAATTTAGAGTATTAATTAATAAAATTTATTTTAAATAAAAAGAGGACAAATGGATTATCCAAAAATCATTAGCAAACTTGCAAAAACAATAGCATCCGTTCCAGGTTTTCAAAATTTTGCAAGTTTATTTGATGATAAACGGGAAATAAATTATTTAGAAGTTGAACACCTTCCAAATGCATTTATAATCAATGAAGGTGCAAAAGGTTTAAGATTGAAAATGGGTGTTATTTTACTTTTAAATGCAAGAACTAAAATTATAGTAAATCAAATCAGAGAAGAGATTATCAATACTTTAAAAAACGAAAATTTAAAACTTGAATCTCTTGATATTTTCGTACAAGGAGTTAAGTAATGGAAAAAATCACAAGCGAAATTTGAAGCAAAGCACTTGTGTCAGGGGCTAATAATTTAATAAACAAAAAAAATTGAATTGATTCATTAAATGTTTTCCCTGTTCCTGATGGAGATACTGGTTCCAATATGTCCAACACTATTAAAAGTGGTGTTAAAGATTTGGGGAATGAATCTACAATTGGTGAAGTATCTAAAAAAATTGCAAGAGGAATGCTTTTAGGAGCAAGAGGAAATTCTGGGGTAATTCTTTCACAAATTTTTCAAGGATTTGCAAAAAGCTTTGAGAACAAAATAGAAATTAATGCCTTTGAACTTGTGGCAGGTTTTGAAAAGGCAAAAGAATATGCTTACAAATCAGTTTTAAATCCTGTAGAAGGTACTATTTTAACTGTTATTAAAGATGTTTCTGAAGCTTTAACAAAACATGTGACCCCCGCTATGAATAACAAAGAAATTATTGCTTTAGCTTATAAAAACGCGAGAAAAAGTTGTGATAACACACCTAATTTATTACCAATTTTAAAAGAAGTAGGAGTAAATGATTCAGGTGGCGAAGGTCTAGTTTTGGTAATTGAAGGAATGTTAAAATATTTAGAAGGAAATCCCGTAAGTTTTTTAGATGTTCCAGTAGATCCAAATATTGAAGCTTTTATTAGTAATACTGAAATTTTTGATGGAGAATTTGGATATTGTACTGAATTTCTTCTAGATTTAGAAAAAACAAAAAAATTTAATAAAGAAAATTTTATTTCCCATATAGAAAAATTAGGTACTTCTTTAGTAGTTGTTCAAAATGAAGCACTTGTTAAAGTTCATATCCATACATTAAAACCCGGAAAAGTTTTTAATTATGCTCAAAAATATGGTGAGTTTTTAAAATTAAAATCTGAAAATATGACTGAACAAACAAAGGAAAATAGAGAAAATCAAAAACAACATCAAATTGCAAATTCTTCATTAGTAAAAAATCCTTCCGGTTTAATTTCATGCAATACAGGTCAAGGGCTTATTCATATCATGAAAGAAAATGGTTGTGATTTTATCATTGAAGCAGGTCAAAGTTCAAATCCAAGTGCAGGAGATTTCATCGAAGCTATTAAACAAGTTAATAGTGATAATATTTTTATTTTGCCTAATAATTCAAATATTATTTTAGCAGCTCAGCAAGCAGCTCAAATTGTTACTGATAAAAATGTTTATGTAGTTCCGACAAAAACACAAATGGAAGGTATTTCAGCAATTTTTAATTTCAATAAAGAATTAGATTTTGAAGATAATAAAGAAGAAATGGAAGATGCAATTGACTCTACAAAAACAGGAGAAGTTACAATAGCTGTCAAAACCACAAAAATTAATGATGTTAAAGTTACTAAAGGTGAATTTATTGGACTTGCAAATAGAAAAGTTGTAATAAGTAATAAATCATTGATAAAAACAGCAAAAAAAGTAATTGATAAAATAATTTCTGAAGATGCAGAAATTGCAACTATTTATTATGGTGCTGAAGTTTCTGAAATTGATGCAAAAGATTTGAAAAATTATGTTGAATCAAAATATGATATTGAATCAAAAGTAGAATATGGTGGACAACCATTGTATCATTTCTATATAAGTGTGGAGGAATAAATGAAAATAATTGCTTTTGATGTAATGGGTAGCGATAAAGGAGTAGGACCTGCAGTTTTGGCTTCTATTAATTTTGTTAAAAAAAACTTAGATTATAAAATAATTCTTGTTGGAGATAAAACTTTAATTACAAAATATGTTTCCGAAAATGAAAGAATTGAAATTTATGATGAACCTTTAGAAGTTAAAAAGGGAGAAAATTTAAAGGCTGTTTTATCAAAAACAACATCAATGAGCGTTGCTATTGATTTGGTAAAAGATAACAAAGCAGAAGTTGTTTTATCTGCAGGTGATAGCGCTTCTTATTTGGCACTTTGTGTAATTAAGTTAAAAAGATTAGAAGGAATTACAAGACCAGCATTTATGCCAATTTTTCCAACGATTCTTGATGATAAAAAATTTGTTTTATTAGATGTTGGGGCTAATATTGAAGTTGATACTGAATATTTAGTTCAATGAGCTAAATTAGGATCTGTTTTTGCAAAAATTATGTGAAATATTGATAAACCAAATGTTGGAATTTTAAATATTGGTACAGAAGATTTTAAAGGTTTTAAATACCATCAAGAAGCAAATCAAATTTTAAAAGAAGCAAATCTTTCTGAAATGAACTACAAAGGCTTTGTTGAGCCAAGAGATATTTTAAAGGGAAATTTTGATGTAATTGTTGCTGATGGTTATGGTGGTAATTTAGTTTTAAAATCTCTTGAAGGAACTGTTATTGATTTTTCTTCTTTAATAAAAAGAAAAATAACTTCAACTTTTTTTAGAAAAATAGGAGCACTTATTTTGAAAAAATCTTTTAAAGAAATTAAAGAACATTTAGATTATAGAAATGTTGGAGGAGCTTGAGTAATTGGTGTTAATAGTATAGCTGTTAAAGCCCATGGTTCAAGTGATGAAAAAGCTTTCAAAGGAGCATTTAATCAAATTAAAATTGCTGTGGAAAATAATGTAATCGAAAATTTTAAGGAAATTTTATAATTAAAATTTATTGAAAGTAATCAAATGAATAAAAAAACAAAAATAGAAGGACTTGAGAATTTTTTAACCTTAAATAATATAATATTTAAAGATATCAAATACTATATTCAAGCTTTAACTCATAAAACTTATGCTAATGAACATGCAAATATTGAAAGTTATGATATTTTAGAATTCATAGGAGATGCAATTTTACAAATGAAAAGCTCAATATTTATTTTCCAACATTTTCAAAATATTACAGAAGGAGAAGCTTCTTTAATCAGGGCAAAAAATGTATGTTCTTCAGGTTTATCAGAACTTTCAAAAAAATTAGGTTTATCAAAATTATTGTTGATTTCTAAAGGCTCTGAACACTTAAGAGAAAATGTTAAAATAAATGCTGATTTGTTTGAATCGTTTGTTGCTGCTATTTATTTAGATTTAGGAGATGAAAAACTTGAAGAATTCTTGAAAGAAATTTTTTACCCATATATTTCTACTACAAATTTAGAATCAATAAAAGATCCAAAAAGTAGCTTTCAAGAGTATATTCAATCTTATAGCAATGAAATAATCGAGTACAAAATCACTCAATTAGAAAATGAACTTAGATCAGAATTATTTAAAGCAGAGTTGATGCATAATGGAATTACATATGGTGTTGGATTTGGAAAAACAAAAAAAGTAGCAGAAGAAGAAGCGGCAACTAGGGCATTAGAAACATTAAAGGCACCTTCAAAACAAACAATTAAAAAAGCAATAAAAGCAGAAAAAAAGGAGTAAATTAATACTATGAAATTAATTAAAATTGAAGCAAAAGGATTTAAATCATTCGCAGATGGAATAACATTAAATTTCGATGGAGGAATTGTTGGAATTGTTGGCCCAAATGGTTCAGGTAAAAGTAACATTAATGATGCTATTAGATGAGTTTTAGGAGAGCAATCTTTTAAAGCTCTTCGTGGAGATAATATGGAAGATGTTATTTTTGCAGGATCAAAAACAGCTGAAGCCCAAGATAAAGCAGAAGTAACATTAACTTTTGATAATTCTGATTATTCTTTAAAACAATTTGATAAAACCATAACTATTTCAAGAGTTGTCGAAAGAGGTAAGGGTAATAATTTATACTTTGTTAATGGAGAAATAGCAAGACATAAAGATATTAAAGATATTGCAGTTGAATCAGGAATGTCAAAGTCGTCTTTAGCAATCATTAGTCAAGGAACAATTAGCGAAATTGCCCAAGCTTCACCTGAAGAAAGAAGAAAAATTTTTGAAGAAGCAGCAGGAACCTCAAAATACAAACTTAGAAAAGAAGAAGCTTTAAGAAAATTAGAAAAAACTAAAGAAGCGCTTGACAAAGTTAAAACCGTTGTTTTAGAATTGAACAAGCAATTAATACCTTTAGAAAAGCAAGCAAAAAATGCAAAAACTTATTTAGAAAAATCAAAAGAATTAAAAAGTGTTGAAGTAGCTTTAATTGTAGAAGATTTAGTTTTATTTACAAATAAATTAGATTCAATTTCTACAAGTTTGAATCAAACAAGTGAAGCAAGAGAAGATCTTAAATCAGAATTAGAAAAAATTGAAAATGAGTTAAAAGTTAAAAATTCTTATCGTTCTAATTTTGAAACAGAATTGTCAAAAATAGATCAAAAAATTAATTCTTTAAATGAAAAATTACAAGAATTAGAAATTTCTCAGCAAAAAGAAGAGCAACGTCGTGAATTATTGATTAGTGGGCAAATAAATGCTTCAAGTAGCGAAAAAAATGAAGCAATGAAACAACAATTAGAAGCTCTTAATTCAAAAATAATGCATCTTAATTCTCTTGAAACTAAATTAACTAAAGATATTTCAGAAAAAAAAGAAGTTCAATCAAATTTAGAACTTGAAATCGGTAAATTAAGAGTTGAATCAACAAATACTCAAGCAAAATATAATAAAACAAAAACACAAATAGAAATTTTATTAGATTATCAAAAAAATAAAACAAATTTATTCAAAGGTACAAAAACAATTTTAGAAAATGCTTCTGTTTTTGATGGATTAGTAGGAACTGTTACTCAATTGATTGAAGTTGATAATGAATACGTTCCAGCAATTGAAGCAGTTTTGCAAAACGCCTTACAACATTTAGTTGTTACAAAATCAGAAGTAGCTGTTAAAGCAATTGAATTTTTGAAAAAAAATAATAGTGGAAGAGCAACATTTATTCCTCTTAACAAATTACAACCTAAAAAAATTAGAGAAAATCATTTATATGTGCTTCCTTCATTAGATGGATTTATAGATATTGCAGAAAATTTAGTGAAAATCGATCCTAAATATGACATTTTAAAAAACTTTTTATTAGGAAACATTATTGTAGCAACTGATATTAATGCTGCTAATAAAATGAGTAAAGTTCTAGAAAATAGTTATATGATTGTAACCTTAGATGGCGACATAATTAGAGTTGGTGGAATTTTAAGTGGAGGGGAAAAAGAAAATTCTAATAATTTATTAGGTTTAGATAATCAATTAGAAGTTTTAAAATCTTTATTACCACAACTACAAAATGCCGTTAATGAAAAAAATCGTGCTCTAGCAGAATTAGAACAAGATAAAAACATTGATTTTAATTTAATTCAAGAATACAATCGTAATTTAATAAAATCAAAAGAACAATTATTTTATTTAAGAGATGCCTTTGAAAAATTAAAAACTCAATATGAAAGTACTACAAATAAGAAAATTGATTTAGAATCAACAATTAATTACAAAGATACAATTGAAGAATTAAAATATGAAAAATCAAATCTTTTTGCTGAGGCTAATGCAAAAAGAGAACAAAACGAATCTTTAATTAAAGAAATTAGTTATTTAAATACTAAAAAATTTGATCAGGAAAAACAATTAAGAAATTTCGAATCTACTCATTCAGCTTCTGAAAATGAAAAAAATAAATTTGAGATTTTAATTTCTTCATTACAAAAAAGACTTGGTGAACATTATGAAATGACTCTTGAAATCGCAAGACAAACTCATGTTTTAGAAATACCTATTGAAGAAGCAAGAGAAATAGTTAAAACTCTACAGACTGAAATTAAAGCTTTAGGTAATATTAATTTAGATGCAATAGAATCATATGAAGAAGTAAATACAAGATATAATACTTTAAAATCTTCAGAAGAAGAACTATTAAATGCTCATGCAACAATTATTAATGCTATTAGTGAAATGGATAAAATTATTATTAGTAGAATGAGATCAACAGTAAATTTAGTTAATGTCGAATTTAATAAAGTTTTCCAAATCATGTTTGGTGGAGGGAATGCCGAAATTGAATATGAAAATCCAAATGATATTTTAGAATCAGGAATTGATATTATAGCTCAACCCCCTGGAAAAAGTATTAAGAATTTAAAACTATTTTCAGGTGGGGAAAAATCATTAATTGCAATTTCATTACTATTTGCTATTTTAAAAGCTAAGCCTTTACCACTATGTATTTTAGATGAAGTAGAAGCAGCTTTAGATGAAACAAATGTAATAAGATTTGCAGAATTTTTACAACAACTAAAACAAACAACTCAATTCATTATTATAACTCACCGTCAAGGGACAATGTCAAGAGTGGATAAACTTTTTGGAGCAACAATGCAAAAAAGAGGAATTACAACATTCTTTGGTGTTGAATTAGAAAAAGCTAAAGAATTAATTAAAAATTAAGAAAAAAACTCATTAAATGAGTTTTTTTAATTTATTTTTAATGATATATTGCAATAATGTATCTTATTTATGACTATGAGTTTAAGACCTTTTATTATTATTTTTATTTTTAAAATGCTTTCTTAAATAAATGAAAAGAAAAAATTTAAAAAAAGATTTTATAATAGGCATTAATCAATATAAATTTACATCTTTTCATTTAAGATCAATACTAAAATCATACATTTTTAAGTATTTTTTTAAGTTAACATAATAATACAAGCAATATCCATTGTGCGCTTTATTTTTATATTTACCAATAATGTAATTAAAATTATCAATAAAAACTTGAATTTTTTGTTTATCTCATGGTGAATTAGTTGAACTTCCTTCATTTTCCAAATTTCACACACCAACTGATTTATTCCAAAAGAAAATTTTTTCAGATAAAAAAACAATTTCATTATAGAGAATCATATCTTGGAAACTGACTTTTTCCCTTAATTCAACAGTTTTGTAAAAAACTTCATTTCTAACAAACTTACCTAAAGGCATACTTCATGGAGTAAGTGCG
Organism: Mycoplasma mobile 163K; assembly: GCF_000008365.1. Taxonomy (GTDB): domain Bacteria; phylum Bacillota_I; class Bacilli_A; order Mycoplasmatales; family Metamycoplasmataceae; genus Mycoplasma_J; species Mycoplasma_J mobile. Next base: position 511,941 of record NC_006908.1, on the reverse strand, counting down.
CTATATTTAGAAATTCGCCCAGTTTTTCTAAAAAATCCAACATTATTTCTTGTTTGTTTCCCCTTTTTTAATTTTGAAAATTCACTTATAATTAAATCATAATTTTTTTCAAAAATAGGTCAGATTTTTTCTAATGCACCCTTTATATATCAATCATCAGCATCTAAAATAGATAAATATTTTCCTGTTGTTAATTTATTATTTTTTACAAAATTAATAACACTTCCTCAATTTCCATTTTCTTTTTTATAAATTTTAAGATTTAGATATTTATCTTTCAACTCGTTAAGTATAGTTTCGGAATTATCTTTTGATCCATCATTTACAATAAGAACCTCCATATTGTCAATGTTTTTTTTATTTTCTTCAAAAATAGAATTTATTGCTTTTTCAATAAATTTTTCGCAATTATAACAAGGAATAATAACACTTAATTTTTTTTCCATTAAAAAATTATACAAGATTTTCTCTTAATTATTTTATTTTTAAATTGAAATAATGAGGTTAAAGATTCATAACTTATTTATTTAAATAAATTTTAATCTATTTTTTTAATTTTAATAAATATTGTGAATAATTATTAAAATTAAAAATCATAAAATATTTAAAGTTTTTAACTATAAAAATTCATAATTAAAATACATAAAAGACTAAAAATTCTTAATGCAAAAAATATTATAACTTAAGAAGTAATTTATTACAATTCAACATCAAAGTGTTAATTAAAAACTAAGAAAAAACTAATTTAATGGATTTTTAAGCAGCTTTTTTCAATTGTTTTTTAATTATTGAAAATACTTTTTTAATTTATTTTTTTAATTTATAATATAGAACATAAGTAAAAATGGAGGAAAAAATGTCAAAAACAAAGTTTATTTTTGTAACAGGTGGAGTGGTTTCGGGACTAGGAAAAGGTGTTTCAGCAGCTTCTTTAGGTAATATTTTAAAAGCAAGAGGATTTTCAATTTTTGTTCAAAAACTTGATCCTTATTTAAATGTTGATCCGGGTGTAATGTCACCTTATGAGCATGGAGAAGTTTTTGTTACTTCAGATGGTGGAGAAACAGATTTAGATTTAGGGCATTATGAAAGATTTATTAATACAAAATTCACTAAAGAAAGTAACTATACCTCAGGAAGTATCTTAAATAATATCATCCAAAGGGAAAGAGAAGGAGAATTTTTAGGTAAAACCGTTCAAGTAATTCCTCATGTAACTGATGAAATTATTGCAGTTATAAAAAATGCTGCAAATAAATATCAACCTGATTTTATTATCACCGAAATTGGTGGTACTGTCGGAGATATTGAATCAAATCCATTTTTTTATGCAATTGCACAATTAGGTGCAAAAAATCGTGATGACATTTTTTTTATTCACGTTTCTTACATTATTTATTTGCAATCTTCACAAGAATGAAAAACAAAACCTTCTCAAGTTTCACTTGAAAAATTAAGAAGTTTTGGAATTAATGCAAACATGCTTTTTTTAAGAAGTGAAAAAGAACTACCATCTTTCATAAGAGAAAAAGCTTCTACTTTTTCTTTACTTTCATATGAAAATGTTATCCCTATTCCAGATTCATCTTCAATTTATAAAATTCCTTTATATTTGGAAGCACAAAATGTCGCAAAAATTATTCTTGATCATTTTAAAATGGAAAATCCAATTCCTAATTTAGAAAAATGAGAAAAATTTGTTAATTTAATCGATAAACCAAAAGGTTTAGAAATAAAATTGGCAATGTTAGGAAAATATACAGAATTTCCAGATGCTTATAAATCAATTGTAGAAGCTCTATTTGTTTCTTCTACTTATGAAAATGTAAAAGTAGTGCTTACTTGATTAAGTAGTGAAAATATTAAAGAAGATAATATTGAATTAACTCTTGGAAAATTTGATGGAGTTGTCATTTTACCAGGATTTGGAATTAGAGGATGACATGGAAAAATTGTTGCTTCTTCATGATTGAAAAAAGTTAATATTCCAACTTTTGGAATTTGTTTAGGTTTTCAAGCAATGGTTATTGCTCAAGCAAGAGAAAAAGGTATTAAGGATGCTGATTCAGCAGAATTTAGCAAAAAAGGAACAATGGTTCTAAACACTATCCAGGAGTCTACAAAAGGAAGTAGTTTAGGTGGGACTTTAAGATTAGGTGAATATGATGTAAATGTAGAAAAAAATACATTAGCATTTGATATTTATAAAAGCACAAAAATTTCCGAAAGACATAGACATAGATATGAAGTTCAACCAGAATTTCAAAAAATTCTATCAGATGATGAATTTATATTTTCAGGTTTTAATAAAAAACTAAATACACCAGAAATTTGCGAAGTTAAAAATTTAGATTTCTATTTAGGAACACAATATCATCCTGAATTTAATTCTACTCCACTTGAGCCACAAAAATTATTTAGTGCGTTTATACAATCGATAAAAAAGAGAAAGTTAAACTCTAAATAGAGATAAAAATATGAAAAATAAATATAAAGAAACTCTTAATATCCCTCAAGATGTTTTACCTATGAGAGCCAATTTAATAGAAAAAGAGTTAAAATTTAAAACCTTCTGGGATCAAAATAAAATTTATCAAAAAGCACTAGAAAAAAATAAAACAAATAAACCTTTTATTTTGCATGATGGGCCTCCATATGCTAATGGAGATTTACATATTGGACATGCATTAAACAAAATTTTAAAAGACATAGTGGTAAGATATAAAAGCCTTTCAGGTTTTTATGCTCCTTTTGTTCCAGGTTGAGATACTCATGGACTACCTATTGAAAATAAAATATTAAAAGAATTAAAAATTGATGATCATAAAAATATAAGCACTTTAGAACTAAGAAAACAAGCAAGAGAATATGCATTATCTCAGATAAAAAATCAAAAAAAACAATTTTTAACAATGCAACTTTTTTCTGATTTTAAAGACTACTATCAAACTTTAGATCCTAAATTCGAAGCTGAACAATTGAAAGTGTTTAAAAAAATGGCTTTAGATGGTTTAATTTACAAAAGTTTACAGCCTGTTTTTTGATCTCCATCTTCTCAATCAGCTTTAGCTGAAGCAGAAGTAGAATATCATGAACATAAATCACACTCAATTTATACTGCTTTTAAAATTGTAAAAGGTAATAAATTTGTTGAAAAAAATGATTTTTTAGTTATTTGAACAACAACCCCATGAACCTTAATTGCAAATTCAGGAGTTAGTGTTAAAGAAGAATTTTCTTATTCAAAAATTAATTATGAAAATAAAAATTATATTTTTGCAACTGATTTAGTTCAAAAAGTAACAGAAATTTTTGGTTGAAAAAATTTTAAAATCATTTCCAGTTTTCAAGGTAAAGATTTAGTAGGAATTGAATATCAAAGACCTATTAAACAAGAAAAAACAGCTCCTATTGTTTTAGGGCACCATGTAACTTTAGAATCAGGATCTGGTCTAGTTCATATGGCACCTCTTTTTGGATTGGATGATTTTATCATTGGAAGAGTTGAAAAATTAGAAGAAATTATGCACATTAATGATGATGGAAGTATTAATGAATTTGGCAATCAATTTGCAAACAAATTTTATTGAGATGCAAATCCTGAAATTAATGAATTTTTAAAGCAAAATAATTTGTTATTGCATCATTCATTTTTATATCACTCATATCCACATGATTGAAGAACTAATAAACCTGTAATTTATCGTGGTTCAAATCAATGGTTTGTTTCAATTGATCCAATTAAAGAAAAAATCACAAAATCTATCGAACATGTTGAATCATATCCAACTTGAGGAATTAGCCGTTTGAAAACTATGATTGATAATCGAACAAGTTGAACAATTAGTAGGCAAAGAGCTTGAGGAGTTCCAATCCCAATTTTTTATAATGAAAAAAATGAACCTGTTTTTGAAGAAGAATTATTTGATCATATTATAGATTTGGTTTCAAAATATGGAACTGATATTTGATTTGAAAAATCAACAGATGAATTATTACCAGAAAAATATAAAAATAAAAATTGAACAAAAGAAAAAGATATTATGGATGTTTGATTTGATAGTGGAACAACTTCAATGGGAGTAAAAATTGAAGGTGCTCCTGTTCCTTGAGATGTTTATTTAGAAGGAAGTGATCAATATCGCGGATGATTCAACTCATCTTTAATCAATTCAGTAGTTTATTACAATCAAGCTCCATTTAAAAAATTAGTAAGTCATGGATTTGTTTTAGATGAAAAAGGTAATAAAATGTCTAAATCAAAAGGTAATGTTGTCTTACCACAAGAAATAATTTCTAAATTTGGTGCTGATATTTTAAGATTGTGAGTTGCAAATAGTGAATATACTTCTGATGTAACTATTGGAGAAAATATTATTAATCAAAATGTTGAAATATATAGAAAATTTAGAAACACTTTTAGATTTTTAATTGCTAATTTAGTAGATTTTGATTATAAAAAAGATTTAAAAGAATTGACAGGAATTCATTTACTAATAAAAGAACAACTAGAGACTTTAAAATTTAATACAAAAATTGCTTATGAAAATTTTCAATTTACAAATGTGATAAAATTAACAAATAATTTTGTTTATAACTTATCTTCTTTTTATCTTGATTTTTCAAAAGATATTTTGTATGCAAATAAAATAGAAGATTTACAAAGAAAAATGATTCAAACTAATTTTTACAACATTACAAAAACTTTATTATTAATTTTAGCTCCAATTTTACCAACTACAATCGAAGAAGTTTATCAAATATTTGATCAAGCAAACAAAAAAGAAAGTGTTCATTTAGAAAATTTCTTTGGAATATCAAGTATCGAAACAATTCAAGAAGAAAAGTGAAATTCCTTTTTTGAATTAAAAAATAAAGTTTATGCTTTGATTGAAATAGCAATTAAAGACAAACTTATTAAAAGCGCAAATCAAGCATTAGTTTACATAAAAGAAACTGATGAATTCTTAAAAACATTAGATTTGAAAAATCTTTTAATGGTGGGTAAAGTTATCTTTTCTAAAGAAAATAAAATTGAAAACTATGAAGGTCATTTATGCGAAAGATGTAGAATTTATTTTGATTTTATAGATAAAGATAATTTATGTGTTAGATGTTCGAAAGTTATATTATAATTATTTGTGTTAATAAAAACTATAAGGAGACATTATGAAAAAATTAGAAGCAGTTGTTATTGACAAAATTGGATTTCATGCAAGGCCAGCTTCGAAAGTTGTGAATGTAGCTTCAAAATTTCATTCAAAAATCGAAATAACTAAAGCAGATGGAACTGTTGGAAATTTAAAATCAGTAATAAATATTATGTCTTTAGCAATTAGACATGGTGAAAAAATTAAAATTACTGCTGAAGGCGAAGATGAAGCAGCAGCAATCAAACAAATTGAAAAAGTATTAATTGATGAAAAATTAATCTAATTTTGTTAAAAAAGATCCTCATGACGAGGATCTTTTTTAATTAATTTAAATCAACAATTTTTTTACCTTCAATTTGATATTTTGTTGCATACAACAAACCATTTTTATATTTAATTTCTAATCCTTTTTTATTTGTTAAAGAAACTCTAAAAATTTTAACTCTTTTTTTGTTTAAAAAAATATATGATCCAGGATTAGAACTAAATGCTCTTACTTTATTTTTTATTTCTTCAAAAGTCATTTTTTCTAAATCAATCTTTGCATCTTCTTTTAAAAGTTTAGGAGCTTGTGTTGCAAAAAATTCGTCTTGAACAATTTCTTCAAAATCATTTTTCATAATGCTTTCTAACCAAAAATTGATTTTCTTACTTGCTATTAAAGACATTTTTAAAAAAATAGAATCCGCATCATCATTATCATATATTTCGAATTCTTCTGTTTTTAAAATATTTCCAGCATCCATTTTTTTTGTCATATAGATTAAAGAGATACCTGTTTTTAAATCCCCGTTCAAAATTGCATGTTGAATTGGAGCTGCTCCTCGATATTTTGGTAATAATGAGCCATGAATATTTAAAGATGCTTTCTTTGGAAGTTCTAAAATATTAGTAGGGATATATTGTCCAAATGCAGCTGTAAGAAAAAAATCAAAATCTAATTTTTCTAATTCATGAAAAATTTGAGATATTTTTTCAGGTTTAAATAATTTTATTTTATATTTATTAGCTAAAAAACTTACAGGAGATTCTTGAGTTTTTAGCCCCCTATTTGCTTGTTTATCTGGCTGAGTAATTATTGCGACAACTTCATATTTTTTTATTATTTCTTCAAAAATTGGAACTGAAAAATCAGGAGTTCCTGCTAAAATTATTTTCATTTATTTAAAAAAATTCCTTAATTTTTTCTTTTTTTGCATAAACACGAAATGATCCTTCAGTAATTTTATTATAATAATAATTTTCTGATTTTAAAATCTCAAGAAGAGTTTCAATCAAAACACCTTTTCCTTTCCCTGTTATGAAAAGGATAGATTTTTTGTAGTCTGAATTTTCTTCAAGAACAAAAAGCTCATTCAAAATAACTCCTGTTGCTTCTCATGAATCTAATCCATGCAAATCTATTGTTTTTTCTTCAAACATCTTACATCCTATTTTTTAGTTACATCAGTTTCTAAAATAGCCAAAAAAGCTTCTTGAGGAATTTCAACAGAACCAATTGATTTCATTCGTTTCTTTCCTGCTTTTTGTTTTTTTAGAAGTTTTTGCCTTCTTGTTACATCTCCACCATATAATTTAGCTGTAACATCTTTACGATAAGCTTTAATTGTTTCTCTTGCAATTACTTTTGCACCAATTGCTGCTTGAACTGGAATTTCAAAGTTTTGTCTTGGAATTACTTCTTTTAACTTTACAGTTAAGTCTCTACCTCTACTATATGCAAAATCTTTGTGAACAATGATTGCAAGAGCATCAATTTTTTCACCATTTAAAAGAACATCTACTTTAATTAAATCGCTTTCTAAATAACCAATTATTTCATAATCAAAAGAAGCATATCCTTTTGTTAAACTTTTAAGCCTATCAAAAAAATCAAAAACAATTTCTGATAAAGGTAAATTGTAAACAAGTCTTCTTCTATTTTCGTCTAAAAATTCTAAATCTTGATAAACTCCTCTTTTACCTTGACACATTTCCATTACAGCTCCAACATATTCTTTAGGTAAAATTATGCTTGCTTTTATATAAGGCTCTTCTATTTTTTGGATATAATTTTTCTCTGGTAACAACGAAGGATTTGAAATAGACAACATTTCACCATTAGTTGTTGTGACATGAAATTCAACACTAGGAGCTGTTGCAATTAAATCTATATTAAATTCTCTACTAAGTCTTTCTTGTAAAATTTCCATATGAAGCATCCCTAAAAAACCTACTCTAAAACCAAAACCTAGAGCTTTTGAAGTTTCTGGTTCAAAAGAAATTGAAGAATCACTTAAAGAAATTTTTATTAGAGATTCTTTTAAATCGTCATAATCTTGAGAATCGATAGGAAAAAATCCTGTGTAAACTACAGGTTTTAATTTTTTATACCCTTGTAATGGTTTTTCGGTTGGATTATTATATAAAGTGATTGTATCTCCAACACTAACATCTTTTGCATTTCTAATTGAAGCCGATAGTCATCCAACTTCTCCAGCTTCTAAACTATCTTTTTTTAATTCTACTGGTTTTCTAACACCTAATTCTGTTGCATGAAACTTGTTTTTACTTTGCATGAAGAAAAACTCATCTCCAACTTTTATTTTTCCTTCAAAAATTCTAATCAACAAAACAACACCACGATATTGATCATAATATGAATCAAAAACTAAGGCCTTTAAAGGCTTATTATCATCTGCATTTTTAGGAGCAGGAATTTTTTCAATAACTGCTTTTAAAACATCTTCAATATTTTTACCTGTTTTTGCAGAAATTAAAATCGCATCAGAAGCATCTATTCCAATCACTTCTTCAATTTCTTTTTTTACTGCTTCTGGATCTGAAGAAGGTAAATCAATTTTATTTATTACCGGAATTATTTCTAAACCATTATCCATAGCTAAATAAACATTTGCTAAAGTTTGAGCTTCAATTCCCTGTGTTGCATCAACAAGTAAAATAGCGCCTTCAGAAGCCGCTAAAGATCTACTTACTTCATATGTAAAATCAACATGTCCAGGAGTATCTATTAAATGAAAAACATAATCTTTATATTTAATTTGAACTGCATTCAACTTTATTGTTATTCCACGTTCTTTTTCAAGATCCATAGAATCTAAATGCTGAGCTTTTAAATCTCTTTTTTCAACTGTTTCAGTCAATTCTAAAATTCTATCTGCTAAAGTACTTTTTCCATGGTCAATATGAGCTATTATTGAAAAATTTCTAATTTTAGATTTATCCATTATTTCATTATAGCAAAAAGCAAAATCTATTTATATTTTAACATTCTAACTTTTTAAACATTTTCATTTAGAAAATTTATATTTAAATAATGCATTTGCATATTTGATTATTACTTAAAATATTAAACAAAAATTCTATTCTTACTTTTAAACTTAAATGATATGTTGAAAATTATCTGAAAAATTTTAGTTTCTTTAAATATTATGTCTACTATTTTAACTTCCCTTTTTAAATTTCATTTTATACAACAAGATTTAGTCATGTTTTTATATTAATTTTTAATTTTTGAACATATTTTTATCATTTTTTCAAAAATTTTTAATGTTTTGAATAAGTTCAACAAAAAAATATCAAGTTTATACACATATTTTTAAAAAATATATATATAAAATATATATAATTTAAATGAAGTAAAAAAAATAAAAAGTTTCAATTAGTTTATATTCAATTTGTGAATTAAATTACTATGAAAAATTCTATTTATATTCTATATTGAAGGTTAAAAATGAAAATTTTATATATAAGTGTTGAATGCTTTCCATTCATAAAAACTGGAGGACTAGGAGATGTAGCTTATTCTTTCCCTAAGACTTTAAAAAAATTAGGAAATGATATAAAAGTTTTTTTAATCTATAGTGACTCAATTAGTGAAAAATATAAAGAAAAGATGCGTAGCGCTTACTTTTTTTCTTTGGATTTAAATGGAAAATCTTTTCCTGTTGAAATTTTTTCTTTAGTTATGGATGATATTGAATATTTATTTTTTAATGACCCAAGTTTTAAAAACATTGAAAGAACTGCTTATCTTGATTTACATGAAAACTCTACTTTTTACTTAATTTTTAATAAAGCAATTTCAAAATTTTTAGAATTAAGTGCTTTTAAACCAGAAATTATTCATGCAAATGATTGACATACAGGAATACTTCCTTTGTTTTTGTCTGGTGAAAAAAATGAAAATTCCAAATTAAAAGTTGTTTTCACAATTCACAATTTACAATATCAAGGAGTTTTTGGAGCTTCAAATGTTTTAAAATATTTAAATGAAAAAGAAAGATCGAATTCTCTTTTAAGTGAAATCATAAGTAATGATATTTTTAATTTTATGAAAGCTGGAATTATTTCTAGTGATATTGTCACAACTGTTTCTGAAACTTATAAAGAAGAAATAAAACAACCAATGCAAGGTATGGGTCTTGAGTCAGTTTTAAATAAATATAACAGTAAATTAAGAGGAATTATAAATGGGTTAGATTATGATATTTTTAATCCAAGTATTGATAAATACATCGAGGCAAAATATGATGTGTCAAATTATAAAGAGGCAAAATTAATCAATAAAATTGCATTGCAAAAGGAATTAAATCTTGAACAAAATAAAAAAATCTTTTTAATTGGAATGATTTCAAGATTAGCGAATCAAAAAGGAATTGATTTAGTTTTAAATTCCTTATGAAATATTGTAAAAGATAATGATATTCAATTTGTTGTTTTAGGAACAGGTGATGTAAATTATGAATCTAATTTAAAATCTTTTGGAAATAAATATCCAAGAAATTTTAAGTTTATTAATAAATTTAGTGATGAATTAAGTCATAAATTATATGCAGGACTTGATGCTTTTTTAATCCCGTCTTTATTTGAGCCATGTGGATTAACTCAATTAATTTCACTTAAATATGGTTGTATACCAATAGCTAGAGCAACAGGCGGATTAATTGATACTATTACTTCTTATAATGACAAACAAGAAAATGCAAATGGATTTTTATTTAAAGAATATACTCCAGAAGCTTTATATAAATCTGTGAAATTAGCAAAAAATTTATTTTATAATAACAAACCGGAGTGAAATAAACTTATTTATTTTGGAATGGATCAAAGATTTGGATGAGAAGAAATTGCAAAGAAATATTTAGAAAGTATTTACAAATAAATCATGAAAAATATTTCTTCGAAAAATTTATCACTCAATTTAGAACCATTTTATGGAGGATATGAAACTGCACTTTATAAATTTTTAGGCTCTCATTTAACTACTAAAAATGGAAAAAGTGGAGTTATGTTTAGAACTTGAGCACCAAATGCTAAAAAAATTGAAGTATTAATTGCAAATGGAGAAAAATTTTTACTAGCAAAAATAAATGAAGCTTTTTGAGAAGTTTTTATTCCAAACTTAAAAAAAGGAACAGCTTATAAATATTTAGTCACAACTATAGATAATAAATTACTAACAAAAGCAGATCCTTTTGCTTTTTATTCTAATCAATATCCTTATTTTGATTCTATTGTTTATGATTTAAATAATTTTATTTGAAGTGATGAAGCATTTTTGAAAAGTAGAAAAATTAAAAATGCACATAATTCACCAATATTAATTTATGAAGTTCACTTAGGTTCTTGAAAAAAAACACCTGATAATGGCTTTTTAAATTATAAAGATTACTCAAAGGAACTAGTATCTTACTTAAAAAAAATGAATTACACACATGTGGAATTTTTACCACTTTTTGAACACCCCTTTTTAGGATCTTGAGGTTATCAAATAACAGGTTTTTTTTCACCTACATCTAGATATGGGACTCCTGAGGAACTAAAATATTTAATTAATGAATTACATCAAAATGGAATTGCAGTAATTTTTGATTTTGTTCCAGTACATTTTTGTAAGGATGATCATGGTCTTAGAGAATTTGATGGAACAAATCTTTTTTCATATGAAAATGAAGTTGATAGAGAAAATTATTTATGAGGAACGCAAAATTTTAATTTAACAAAAAATGAAGTAAAATCTTTTTTTACTTCTATTTTATATTACTGAATTGAAGAATTTCATATTGACGGAGTAAGATTCGATGCTGTATCAAATTTAATATATTATGGAGGTCTTGAAAAAAGAGGGATAAACAATAGTGGAGTAAACTTTATTAAACACATTATTTCAATTGTAAAAAAAGATTTCCCTAATATTCTAATGATTGCTGAGGATTCAAGTTATTACAAAAAAGTTACTGGTGATAATTTTAATAATTCACTTGGCTTTGATTTAAAATGAAATTTAGGTTTTTCAAATGATTTATTTGAGTTTATAAAAAAACCATATTGAGAAAGATTAGGAAATAATTTTCACAAATTAACTTTTAGCATGGCATATTATTTTGATGAAAGATTTTTACTTGCTTTTTCACATGATGAAGTAGTGCATTTAAAAAAATCTCTTCTTAATAAATCTTTTGGATTAAGAGATAAGCAGTTTTCTCAAATTAGATTAATGCTTTTTTACTTAATTACACATCCTGGTAAAAAACTAATTTTTATGGGACACGATTTTGCGCAATTTGATGAGTGAAATGAAAACAAAAGTCTTGATTGACATTTATTAAATGAGGATTCTTTTAATTTAGAAAACAAAAGAGTAAATATTTTTTCAAAAGAATTATTTTCTTTTTATGTAAATAATAAGTCTTTATTTGAATTAGATTTTAGCAATGAAACTTTTAAATGAGTTCATTTAAACGAAGAACAAGGAATTTGAGTTTTCTCTAGACATTCTAAAAATAAAGAAGATTTTAGTCTTATTGTTTTGAATTTTTCAATTGAATATTTTGAAAATTATATTATTAAAAATGTTCCAACTGCTTCTTATTACAAGGAAATGATTAATACTGATGATTTAAAATTTGCAGGTACTGGAGCAATAAATAGCATAGGAAAAATAATTGAAGTTAAAAATAGTGAAGTAAATGTAAAAATAGCTCCACTTAGTGGCTTTGTTTTGAAACCTTTTTTCAAAGTTCAAAGAAAGGCAAAAAATGAATAAAACAGCATTACTTGATTTATACAATCCACATGATTTAGAAGCATTTTTAGATGATTTTAACGAAATAGTTATTAAAGCACCAAAAAATTTTTACACTCATAATGATTCATTTTCTCTTGAGAATATAAATACAAATGAAAAGTTAAATAATCTTCAAATTGCATATATTGATGATAAAAATACTTTTTCGTATTTACATCTTTTTATAAAAAGCAATTTTATAGATTTTAAAAACTATTACAAAATTATTGGTAAATATAATTATGAAATAGCTTTAAAATTTGGTCAAATAATAAAAAAAGAAATTTTTGATGAAATCTTTTTTTATTCTGGAAATGATTTAGGTCCAACATACTCTAAACAAAGTACCACATTTAAAGTTTGATCTCCGACTTCATATAAATTAAGATTAAAAATAAAGAAAAGTTTTAATGATATAGCAGAATATTTTGATATGGAAAGACAAGAAAAAGGAATTTGACAAATAACAATTTCAAGAGATCTTGAATCTTATTTATATCAATATGAAGTTGAAAATAATTTTATAACAAGTGAAACTATAGATCCTTATGCTAAAGCATCAACTGCAAATGGAAAATACTCTTATGTAATTAATTTAGATCTTCTAGAAAAATATAATTTTGTTTATAAAAGTAAATTAGCAAATAAAACAGATAGAATAATTTACGAAATAAGTATTAGAGATTTTACAGATTCTAATGAATTTAAATATCCTGGTAAGTATTTAGGTTTAACTGAAGAAGGTATTAAAAATAAAGATGGTTTTTCAATAGGAATTGATCATATAAAAAATCTAGGAATCAATACAGTTCAAATTATGCCTTTTTATGATTTTGCAACCGTAGATGAAGAAAGAGATGTTGAAAATCAATATAATTGAGGATATGATCCTTTGCAATGAATGGTTCCAGAAGGTTCTTATTCTACAAATTCTTATGATCCATATTTAAGACTAATAGAAACAAAAAAAATGATAAATAATTTTCATAAAAATGATATTGATGTAGTTATGGATGTTGTTTTTAATCACGTTTATGATGCTTTTTCATTTTCTTGACATATTCTTGCACCTCATTATTTTTATAGATATAACACAGATTTAAGTTTATCAAATATGTCAGGTACAGGAAATGATGTTGCAAGTGAAAAGAAAATGGTTCGCAAATATATTGTAGATGTTGTTAAACATTGACAAGAAACATTCAAAATTGATGGATTAAGATTTGATTTAATGGGCCTTTTAGATATTGAAACGATTTTAGAAGTGGACGAAAATACAAAAAATAATAATAGTAATTTCATTATTTATGGTGAAGGATGAGTTATGAATTCTGAATCAACTAAGAAGATTTTAGCTAACATGGAAAATTCTAGATTTTTAGCAAACATAGGTTTTTTCAATGATTATTTTAGAGATGTTTTTAAAGGAAATCAATGGAATGTTTATTCAAAATCTTTTAGTGCTGGTGATTGACAACAAGGACATAAAGCTTTAAATTCTATTACTGGATCTTTAGGATTATATGAATATGCAAAGAAGTTTAATTTTTTAAGTCAAAGTGTTAATTATGTAGAATGTCATGATAACTATACTTTATTTGATTTTTTTAAAATAAAATTAAGTAGTTTTTCTGATTTTACAATTAAAAAAATTCATGCTTTAACAACAGCTATTACACTTATTTCTCAAGGTATACCATTTATTCATGCAGGACAAGAAATTTTTAGAACAAAATATAATGTAGAGAATTCTTATAATTTCCCAATTGAAATAAATAGATTCGAATGAAATAAATTAAAAGAGAATTATTGAAATGTTGAGCTTATTAAAAAAATTATTGAAATTAGAAAAAAATATAATCTTTTTAGACTTGAAACAATTCAACTTGTTAAAGAACATGTAAAAATTTTTGTTGGCAATAATTCCTTAATTTATTATCTTTTAGAAGATTCTGATTATAGTATTCAAGTTAATATAAATATCAACCAGAATGACATTGAAATAGATTTAGATAGTAATTTTTGAACTTGTATTTTAAATAGTCAAAATTTAGAAAATAATGAAATTAAAAATAATAAAATCCTTATAGAAGCACATGGATTTTACATATTCATCAAAAACAAAAAGAAGGTAAAGTAATGGTAAAAAAGGAAATGATTGCAATGATTCTTGCGGGTGGTCAAGGTACAAGATTAAAAAATCTTACAAAAAAAATCGCTAAACCAGCAGTTCCTTTTGGAGCAAAATATAGAATAATTGATTTTACATTGTCAAATTGCATTAATAGCGGAATTGACACAGTAGGTGTTTTAACTCAATATAGACCTCTTTCATTATTAAAACACATAGGTTCGGGAATTCCTTTTGACTTAAATAGACTAAATGGTGGAGTTGTTTTGCTAAGTCCATATGTAAAAGAATCCGAAGGTTATTGATATGCAGGAACAGCTCATGCGATTTTTGAAAATATTGATTTTATGAATGAATATGATCCTACTTATGCTTTAATTTTGAGTGGAGATCATATTTATAAAATGGATTATTCTAAAATGTTAGATTTTCATAAAGAAAAAAATGCTAATGTAACAATAGCAACCATTAATGTATCTTTTGAAGAAGCTTCAAGATTCGGAATTTTAAATACAAACGAAAATAATATGGTTGAAGAATTTGAAGAAAAACCTAAGATTCCTAAATCTACAAAAGCTTCTATGGGTGTTTATATTTTTAATTACCAACTATTAAAAGATACTTTTGAAGAGTTAAAAAGTAAAGGTAATAATTTTCAAGATTTCGGACATAACATATTACCTTATATCTTAAAAAAATATAGTAAAATATTTGCCTATGAATTTAATGGTTATTGAAAAGATGTTGGAACAATTTCTACTTTTTATGAGGCTAATTTAGATCTAATAAAAAATCATAAAAATTTAGACTTAAGAGAAAAAAATTGAACTATTTTTACAAAAAGTTCATCTCATTCGCCTCAATATATAACAAGTGGTGGTAATGTGGTAAATTCTTTAGTAGCAAACGGAGCAAAAATAGAAGGACATGTTTCAAATTCAGTAATTTTTGAAAATGTTAAAATTGGTAAAAATACAATTATTGAAGATTCTGTAATAATGTCAAATGCAATAATTGGTGAAAATTCTTTTATTAAAAAAACAATTATTATGGAAAATACAGTAGTAAAAGAAAAGATGGTTTTAAATTCATTAAATAATCAATCATTGAATGAAGAAGATGGAATCATTTTATATGATGGGAAGGAAAAATAATGAATTCAAAAGTGTCAAAGATTCAAGCTATAATTGATACACAAGATAATGGATTAAATTTATCAGGTATTGACTCAAGAAAATCCTTTCCCCTTGTAAATGTACTAAGCAGATATAGAATGATAGATTTTTGCTTATCTAATATTGTAAATTCAAAAATAAATAGTGTTTTTATTGTTATTGATAAACCTAATAGACATATTTTTAATTACATCGATAATGGTATTTTTTGAGATTTAAATCGTATAAATTCAGGAATTAAATACTTATTTGCAGCAGGCGATACACAAAATAAAAAATTTAGTAATATAGATGCTATTTTTAACAATTATACTTTTCTTACTGAAATTGACAATAATACTGAATATGTTTTATTTACAAATTCTGACTCAGTTAATAGAATAGATTATGAAGATATGTTTAAACAATTAATAGAAAATAAAGCTGATGTTATTTGAGCATATAAAAGTATAGAAATTTTTGATTATAATGCTGAAAACTATAAAAGAGCAAAAATTTTAAGTTTTGAAAGTAATAGTAAAAAAATTAAGACTTTTGGTAAAAATACTTTTAAAAACATTAAAATTAATTTAGATATTGGAATATTTATTTTAAAAAAAGAATTATTTTATCAAGCATTAATTGAATCTATGGCTGATAATAAAATTAATAGTATTCAAGAATTTATAAGAAATTTTTATGTTTCAAAATGAGAAATTATAGGTTATGAAATTAAAAATTTTGTTGGCAATTTTTGAACCATTGAAGAATATTTTAGAGGTCAAATTTCATTATTATTAGATGAGAAAAATCTAAGTGAAATTTTAAAACCCCCTCTTTATACTCATGAGTATAATTATTCTCCTTCCTATTATTCAAAAACTGCTAATATCAACAATTCCCTTCTAGGTCAAAATTGTGTAATTGATGGAGAAGTGATTAATTCTATCATTTCAAATAATGTAAAAATTGAAAAAGGTGCAAAAGTGGAAAATTGCATTCTTCTAGATAATGTAATCATCAAGAAAAATGCAAATTTAAAAAATATTATTGTAGACAATGATTCAATTGTGAGTGAAAATAAAAAAATAATAGCAATAGAAGAATCGCCTCTAGTTTTAAAGAAATCGATTCACAGAAAGGATCAAAATGAAATTATTAAAGTGACAAGATAAAATTATTTATCAAATTTTTCCTAGGTCATTTTTTGACACATCAAATGATGGTAATGGTGATATTAAAGGAATTATTAAAAAACTAAATTATCTATCTTGACTAGGTGTAGATGCATTATGACTATGCCCTGTTTATGAAACTGAATTTGCTGATGCTGGTTATGATGTTTTAGATTATTATAAAGTTTGAGAAAAGTTTGGAACTTTAAAGGATTTTAAAACGCTTATTAAAAAAGCAAAGGAATTAAATATTGAAATAATCATGGATATTGTTTTAAATCACACTTCAACTAGTCATGAATGATTTAAAAAAGCAATAGAAGATCCTACATCAAAAGAATTCAACTATTACATTTGGCAAGATAAAGCAACAGATGAAAAATCTATTTTTGGATCAAGCGCATGAGAATATGTTCCAAGTATTAAAAAATATTATTTTCACTTGTTTTCAATTTCTCAAGCTGATTTAAATTGAGAAAATCCTGCGACCATCGATGCTATGGCTGATGTAATAAATTATTGATATACTCTAGGGGTAAAAGGGTTTAGACTAGATGCAATTCAACATATTCATAAAGATTTTTCTGAAAAAGATACTTCATTTTTTTCATTTGGAAAAAAAATGACTTCTCTACTTCAAGATTTAAAATCAAAAATTGATAAAGAAGATATTTTTTTAATAGGTGAAAGTAGTGGAATTCAACCAGAATTAATTCCAAACTGAACTGAAGGTAAAAATAAAATTGTAGATAATTTCTTCAATTTTTCATGATGATGAATTGGTTGAAATCAAATAAGTGGAAGAAATGGATATAATCCTGACTGAAGTTTTAAAGATTTTTATTCAAAACAATTTATTGAATACCAAGAAAGCAACAAAATATTAGATAATGCTTTTACAGTTTTTTGATCTAATCATGATACTTCAAGAGCATTAAGTAGATGAGGAAATGAAAATATTTTCTGAGAAGAAAGTGCAAAAACCTTAGCACTTTTCCAATTTACCTTAAAAGGTCTTATGTGTATTTATTATGGAGAAGAAATCGGAATGTTAAATACATTTTTTGATTCAAAAGAAGAATTAAGAGATGTCGATGCAATTAATTCGTTTTCATTTTGAGTAGATGAAAAAAAATATTACACAGAAAACGAAATGTTAAGAGCTCATAATATTAATAGTAGAGATAATACTAGAACTCCAATGTTATGAGATGAAAAACAAGTAAATTTTGGTTTTAGTAAAGCAAAAAATACATGAATTAAATTAAATCAAAACTCTAAAAACACTAGTGTTGAAAAGCAAATAAAAAACCCTAATTCTATTCTTAATTTTTATAGAAAATTAATTCAATTAAGAAAAGATTCTAAGTTTAAAAATATTTTACTATTTGGAACTTCAAAAGTGCAAACATTCAATAATTTTGAAGTATCTAGTATAACTAGAGAATTTAATGGTGAAAAAATCATTTCTTATATTAATTTATCAAGTCATTCGCATTCTATTGTATTTCCAAAAAATGCAGAAATAATTTTAAGTTCATACAGTGAACAGCCTTTTAAAATTGACTATTTAAGAGCATATGAATCAATTATGTTTTATACAAATGAGAAAAAAAATGATTAAGGCATTTATATTTGATTTAGACGGTGTCATTACAGAAACTTCAATTTTGCATTTTGAAGCTTGAAAAAAAATTGTAAAAAAACACTTAGGTATTAATTATTCTAAAGAAGAAAATGATTCACTAAAAGGATTAAGTAGAAAAGATACTTTATTACAAATTTTAAAATTGCATAATTTAGATAAAAAATTAACAGAAGTAAAAATTAATGAGTTATGTGAAATAAAAAACAACTTGTATAAAGAATATTTAAAAACAAAATTAACTAAAGAAGATATTTTACCTAAAATAAAAGAGTTATTATTAGAAGCAAAAAAACATAAATTAAAACTAGGTATTGCTTCTTCTTCACATAATGCTCCTATAATTTTAAAGACATTAGAAATATATGATTTATTTGATTATATTTCTAATCCGGCAACTATTAAAAATGGAAAACCTGCACCTGATATTTATTTAGATGTAATGAATCATTTTGAGCTAAAACCAAATGAGTGTGTAGGTTTTGAAGATGCAATTGCTGGTGTTCAAGGATTAGTTTCGGCAAAAATGTATGTTGTTGCCTTTACTTATGG
Organism: Mycoplasma mobile 163K; assembly: GCF_000008365.1. Lineage (GTDB taxonomy): Bacteria > Bacillota_I > Bacilli_A > Mycoplasmatales > Metamycoplasmataceae > Mycoplasma_J > Mycoplasma_J mobile. Next base: position 493,062 of record NC_006908.1, on the reverse strand, counting down.
AGTAAAAGAAAATTGAAAAATTGCTGATCTTATTTATCAAGAAACAAAAGATATTAATTTTAAAGAAATAATGAATTTAAAAGGAAAATAAAAATGAAAAATAAAATTTTATATGACTACAAAAATATGAAGATAATTCAGGAAGGTTATAGTAATCAAGATACTGCAAAAACTGAATCAATTTTTGCTCAAGGAAATGGTTATTTAGGAATTAGAGCAGTTGATCTAGAATTTTCTTCTTTTAATAAAGAAGGATTCTTTGTGAATGGAATTTTTAACAAAAGTGATGATGCTTCTGTTCCAGAAATGGCTAATCTTGCAAATTTAATGCAAATGCAAATTAAAATCGATGGAAATATTTTTGTTATCAATGAAAATGATAAATACCAAAAATATTTATCTTTAAGTGATGGAAAAGTAAAAAGGATAATAACTTTTAATAGAGAAAATAAGAAATTTGAGCTAAGCACAGAATCATTTGTAAGTAATATTAAAAAAAATATTTATGCTCAAAAAATTATACTAAAACAATTAGAAGGAACTGATTCTAAAATTGTGATTAGCCCCGTTATTAATGGTCAAACAACTAATTCAGGTAATCAACATTTAGAAGAAGGAATTAAAAAACTTTTAGATAATAAAACAATTCAATATATAGAAAAAACTAATTGATCAAAAATAAATGTTATTCATACTATGGTTGTTAAAGCATATAAAGATTTTGATACTAAAACTTTAGAAGCAAAATCATTTTTTGAAAATGGAGTAAGTGATGACATGGTTATTACCATGGCAAGAAGACAAGTAGGTTTTAAAATCAATACAATTCTTTCTACTAAAAAACCTTTTATTATGGAAAAATTAATGGCCGTTAACACTACTGCTGATTTTGAAAAAGAAATGAAATTCGAAGAAGTTGTTACACAAGCTAATAATACTTATAAAATTTTATCCAAAAGTTCTTATGATGAATTGTTTAGTGAAAATATTAAAACATTTGAAAAAATTTACAATGATTTCAATGTAAAAATTAGTGCTAAAACAGAACAAGGAGAATTTCATAATTTAGCTCTTAAATTTGCTCTATTTCACATAAATAATTTTGTACCTAAAGATAATTCATTTTTAAATGTAGGAGCAAAAGGATTAAGCGGCGAAGGATATCAAGGTCATACATTTTGAGATACAGAATTTTTTGTTTTTCCAATTTACTTATTTATAAAACCTGAAGTAGCAAGAGATCTTTTGCTTTATAGATATCATGGAATTGAAGGCGCAAGAAATAAAGCAAAAGAGAAAAAACTAAAAGGAGCACAATATCCTTGGGAAATGGCAAGACCAAATTATGGAGAAGTGTGTCCATATTGAGGGCAGCCTGATGTTAAAACCGGAGTTCAAGTACCAATTGCTTCTAGAGAATATGAAATTCATGTTCCTGGTGATGTTGCTTTTGCTGTAGATCAATATTATGTTGTCACTAAGGATGAAGAATTCATGAACAAATACGGATATGAAATAATTTTTGATACTGCTGTTTTTTGAACTTCAAGAGTAGAAAAAATTCAATCATTAAAATCAAAAGATTATCATTATGAAATAAATGATGTTATGGGTCCTAATGAATACAAGGGGAATATCAATAATAATGCCTTTACAAATCAAATTGCAAAAAGAAATTTAGAACTGGCTTTAAAATATTTTGATAAATTAGAAAAAACAATTGAAGGTAAAAATATCCTAGAAAATGTTTTAAAAAAAATCCCTTATAAAGTAAGTAAATCTTTAATCAAAAAAGTAGCTTCAAAAATTAAAATTCAACAACCAAATAATAAAGGTATTATTGCAGAAAATGATACATTTTTAAAACTTCCTGAATTTGATTTAAGTGAATTTCAACTTTTAGGAGATGCTGGTAAAAAGTTATTTAATACAATGGAAGGTATTAAGAGATTAAGTGGACAACTTGTAAAACAAGCTGATGTTGTTTTAACAACTTACATCTTCAAAGAACTTTTTACAGATGATGTTATTAGAAAAAACTTTAAATACTATTTGGATAAGACAACACATGATTCTTCTTTAAGTGCAGTTACTTATGCACTTCAAGGTATTGAATTAAGAGAACTTGAAATAGCTAATAAATTATTTGAATATGCTCTTCAAATTGATTTAGGTACTAATTTTCACTCTTCAGATGCAGGTTATCATGCAGGTTCACTAGCAGCTATTTGACAATTATTTGTTTTTGGATATGGTGGATTTCATTACTATAATGATATTGCTCATTTTAATCCAATACTAAATGAGAATTGAAAAAGTTTAGAATACACAGTTCGAATAAATAAAACTTTAATTACATTAAAACTATTCGAAGAAAAATTTGAGATCACAATTAAAGGTAAAGATATTGAAGTTTTTGTTAATAATAAAAAAGTTATGCTTTCAGAAAAATATAATAAATTAGAAAATCAAACTTTTAAAATAATAAAATAAATGCAATATTTGCATTTTTTTTGACTAATTTTAAATATTTAATAACTATTTCGCGCTAAAACTTTATTTTATGCAAAAAAATAGTTCATTTTGCAATTATTTTTGAAGTTTCTTACAATGTAAGAAGTATAATTATATATATGAGAATTAATATCTTATAAGGAGAAAATTATAAAATGAAAAAAAGAAACAAAATTATTTTTGGAACAGTAGGAATGGTTTCATTGCTAGCACCTTTAGCTGTAGTAGCTTGTGGAACAACATCTGAACAAAATGAAAGAGTAAAACTTTCTTTTGAAAAATCATGAAAACCAATTATCGAAAAAGCACTTAAGACTTTAAGTGCTGAAGACCAATCATTTATAGATTTTGTTGAAATTGCTGATGGTAGTTCAATTCAATATTTAGATACTATTACAAATAAACCAACAGAAGCAGCAGATCTTTTTGTAGTGCCTGCAGATAGATATTCACAATTGATTGAAGGAAATGTAGTACAAGATTTAGGAGCTATTCCTACATTTACAACAAATTTTAGTGTAGTTAATGGAAAAAATTATTCCTATACACTAAATGTAGAATCAGTAATTCAGATTTTTAATAAAAATTTAATCGGAAATGAAACAGGTTGATTAAATTATGAAGATGCAATTGCAACTAATATAACTGATCAAAAAAACTTTTTAACACAATATTCAAATATGTGACATGCATCATCTGTTTTACTATCTACATTTAAAGACGCAGGAGCAACATTAAGTCCTGCAGAGTATGTTGATGGTTCATCAGCATTTATTAAACAAGAAGGAACGACTGTAACAGCACCTTTTTTAGATCAAACTAATATTGCTACACAAATTAAATCAACTGTTACTAAATTATGAGAATATAATAATAATTTAAGAAAATCAACAAATACTAGTTACCAAAATTTTGCAAATAATGCCCAAGGTTCAAGCAGAGACACAATTATTAGACAAGGTTTAGCTTCAGGCACTATATCTTCTACAGTTGATGGACCTTGAATTGTAAATGATTTAGTAGCAAGAATTTTACTTGCTAATGAAAATAATAAAGCAGCTGCAGTAACAATGTTGCAAAATATAAAAACTGCAATTTTACCAAAAGTAGCTACTAAAGATGCATTTCATTTTTTAAGTGGATGAGGTTATAGTGTCAATAGAGCTGGTTTAACTAAATTAGGAGCAAATAATGCTACTGCAATACAAAAAAAATTGGATTTAGAAAAAAGAATTTTAGCTGCAATTACTTCTAAAGATTTAGCAAATGATTGATTCTTAAATGCAGGTAAAATTTCCGCAACTGAAGGAGCTAATGTTAACTTATCATCCGATATAATTAATTCTATTCAATTAACTGATCCAACTAAAATAGATGGGTCTAAACTTAATTTAGATCAATGAACATCTACAGCAGGTTTTGCTGAAGCTCTTTCAGCACTTTATACAAGTGTCACATCATCAGTAATAAATCAAAGTAAAAATAATGTTCCTTTACCAACTATTTCTAAATTTGGAAGATATTGAGATTCTTGAGATAAAAATGGACTTTCTGCTGCGACATTTAGTACAGCTGATCAATTCTACAATGTCTTTAAAGAAAATATTAAAAAATCAAATAATGAATAGTAGAACAATACAAATCAAATTGCAAAAAGAAATTTAGAACTGGCTTTAAAATATTTTGATAAATTAGAAAAAACAATTGAAGGTAAAAATATTTTAGAAAATGTTTTAAAAAGAATTCCTTATAAAGTAAGTAAATCTTTAATCAAAAAAGTAGCTTCAAAAATTAAAATTCAACAACCAAATAATAAAAGTATTATTCAGAAATGATACATTTTTAAAACTTCCTGAATTTGATTTAAGTGAATTTCAACTTTTAGGAGATGCTGGTAAAAAGTTATTTAATACAATGGAAGGTATTAAGAGATTAAGTGGACAACTTGTAAAACAAGCTGATGTTGTTTTAACAACTTACATCTTCAAAGAACTTTTTACAGATGATGTTATTAGAAAAAACTTTAAATACTATTTGGATAAGACAACACATGATTCTTCTTTAAGTGCAGTTACTTATGCACTTAAAGGTATTGAATTAAGAGAACTTGAAATAGCTAATAAATTATTTGAATATGCTCTTCAAATTGATTTAGGTACTAATTTTCACTCTTCAGATGCAGGTTATCATGCAGGTTCACTAGCAGCTATTTGACAATTATTTGTTTTTGGATATGGTGGATTTCATTACTATAATGATATTGCTCATTTTAATCCAATACTAAATGAGAATTGAAAAAGTTTAGAATACACAGTTCGAATAAAAAAACTTTAATTGCATTAAAACTATTCGAAGAAAAATTTGAGATCACAATTAAAGGCAAAGATATTGAAGTTTTTGTAAATAATAAAAAAGTTATGCTTTCAGAAAAATATAATAAATTTGAGAATCAAACTTTTAAAATAATAAAATAAATGCAATATTTGCATTTTTTTGACTAATTTTAAATATTTAATAACTTTTTTGCACAAAAACTTTATTTTGTGCAAAAAAATAGTTCATTTTGCAATTATTTTTTGAAGTTTTTCACTAATGATTATTCAGTAGGGGTATAATATATATATGATATATTAGTATTTTATATATCAATAATCAAGGAGAAAATAACATAATGAAAAAGAGGAATAAAATTATTTTTGGAACAGCAGGAGCGATTTCATTAATAACTCCATTAGCTGTAGTAGCTTGTGGCACAACAACCGGAACCTCTCAAGCAAATGAAAGAGTAAAACTTTCTTTTGAAGAACCATGAAGACCAGTTATTTTAAAAGGACTTAATAGTTTAAGTGCTGAAGATAGAGCGCTTGTCGATTTAGTTCCGATTCCCAATGAAGGTTCACTTCAATATTTATTAGAAACAGTAATTCTTAGACCAACAGATGCTGCAGATCTTTTTGTAGCTCCTGCAGATAGATATTCACAATTAGTTGAGTCAAATATAGTACAAGATTTAGGAACTATTCCTACATTTACAACAAATTTTGGTGTAGTTAATGGAAAAAATTATTCATATACACTAAATGTTGAATCAGTAATTCAGATATTTAATAAAAATTTAATCGGAAATGAAACAGGTTGATTAAATTATGAAGATGCAATTGCGACTAATATAAATGATCAAAAAAACTTTTTAACACAATATTCAGATATGTGACATGCATCATCTGTTTTACTATCTACATTTAAAGACGCAGGAGCAACATTAAGTCCTGCAGAGTATGTTGATGGTTCATCAGCATTTATTAAACAAGAAGGAACGACTGTAACAGCACCTTTTTTAGATCAAACTAATATTGCTACACAAATTAAATCAACTGTTACTAAATTATGAGAATATAATAATAATTTAAGAAAATCAACAAATACTAGTTACCAAAATTTTGCAAATAAAGCTCAAGGTTCAGATAGAAATACAATCATTAGACAAGGATTAGCTTCAGGTGATGTAGCTTCTACAATTGAAGGGCCTTGGATGATAAATGATTTAGTAGGAAGAATTTTACTTGCTAATCAAACTAATAAAGCAGCTGCGGTAACAATGTTGCAAAATATAAAAACTGCAATTTTGCCAAAAGTTGCTAATAAAAATGCATCTCATTTTCTAAGCGGATGAAGTTATAGTCTTAATAGAGCTGGTTTAGCTAAATTAGGAGCAACTAATACTGCTGCAATACAAAAAAAATTGGACTTATCAAAAAGAATTTTAGCTGCCATTACTTCTAAAGATTTAGCAACTGATTGATTTCTAAATACAGGTAGAATTTCCGCAACTGAAGGAGCTAATGTTAACTTATCAGCCGATATAATTAATTCTATTCAATTAACTGATCCAACTAATCCAAATGGTTCCAAACTTAATTTATCTGATTGAGTATCTACAACAGGTTTTGCTGATTCTCTTTCAGCACTTTATACAAGTGTTATATCATCAGTATCAGATCAAAGTAAAAATAATGTTCCTTTACCAACTATTGCTAAATTTGGAAGATATTGACAATTTTGAGATGAACTTGGACTTTCTGCTGCAACATTTAGTACAGCTGATGCTTTTTATAATGTTTTTAAACAAAATATTAATAGATCAAATAATGAATAGTAGAACAACAATAATAAAATGAATTTTTTTACACAATCACAAAGCAAAGTTAACTTAAATAACATTTTGTTTTATTCTTTTCTTAGTATCTCTTTAATTTCAGTGATTTTAATTGTAATTTCAGGTCTTGTTTCTTTACTATCTACTGATCAATTAAATAGTTTTATAATACAAAAAAAATTAGAGAATTTAAGCATGACTGAAGCATTTGATCGCTTCAAACTAGAAAGTATAGTCAAAATTTTTGTCAATTCAATAGTTATAATTTTTTTCGGAATATATTCTTATTTTGGATATAGCAAGATAAAAGTAGGTTATGTATTTGTAATATTTTGAACCTTCTTATGAATTGGAAATATTTTAAGTTCTTGATTATTAACAAACGAATTATGATATAGCATTTTTGCAACATTAATTTCAATTGGTGCTATTATTGCTTTATTTTATTTATTTGTCTTACTTCACCAAAATAATTTTTATTTAAAAAATAAAGAAAGATGGTAGTAATGGCATTTAGAATAGATGCTAAGTGTTTTAAATGTGAAACAAAAATTGAATTTATACACGGTAAGCTTAATCAAACTCAAAAAGTCGAAGATGTTTTAAATCTTCTTGTTAAAGAAAAAGATTTTTTTAAAAAATTAAGTAATGAGCAAAAAAAATTATTAATCGATAACTTATTTGAAGGTGAAATTGAATTATTAAAAAATAATATTTTAGAATCTGCTTCTTTTTACATTAATACTTTTTATGTGGAAAAAAGTACCAAATATTTGCCCATGTTATTTTTAAAAATTGATGGAAAATTATATAAAAGAGAATATGAAAATGCGCAGGCTTTAATAGTACAAAAAATGAATGAAAATCTATTTTGCCCTAATTGTGATAAATGAAGTATGGAAGTAGAAAAAATATGGGAGGTTAAATAAAATGGAATTCATTAAAAATTTAAATTTAAAATATGCTGATAAAAATGAATATGAAGCAATTGCTCTTAAAGCTGATATTAAAAGTTCTTTAAATGGTAATAAAATTAAAAAAGATATCTTTAAAAAAACTAATAAAGAATTAGTTAAAAAAGATTACTATTCTATTAAATCTAGTTACACTAAATCCAAACTTGCTTTAATAAAACTAAAAGAAAACAGTAAAATAGAATTTGATGTTTTGAAAAGAAATTTCTTAAAAGAAAAGCAAATTTTGCTTGATTCAAAAAAATCTATTTTTATTAAAAACTCAATTAAAGTTTTAAATGAAAAATTAGAGCAAGAAAAAAGTTTAGCCTATTTTTCAATAGATGACAAATTGAAATTAAGTCAAACTCTTGATGATTTAGAACAAATCTACAAACAAAAAAGAGAAGAATTGAATAAATACGAAAGCAAAGTAGATATTGATAAAAAAATTTATTCTCTTGAAAATGATTTAAAAAGTCAAATTCAAAAAAATAAAACAACACTAAAAAGTAAATTGAATTATCAAAAAAAGAAACTAAAATTGGAAAGGAATATTTTTCTATCTAAACTAGTAAAATATAGAATTAAGAATTTTTGACTTAAAAGAAAAACATATGCTGAATTGTGAAAAGAAAAACACTGTTTAATTTCTGAAGCTAGAATTTCACAAAAAAACTTATTAAAGAAAAAAATTTATTTAAATGCTTTTTTTGAACCAATAATTGAAGAAAAAATTTCTCAAAACAAAGTAAAAAAATTGAGAAAAATTTCTTCAAGAAGAAGCTTTTTAAAAAAATTTAAAAATGAACCTTTTAAAGAACAAAAAGCAAAAATTGAATATATCAAAGCAAAATTAAGTGTTTATCAAAAAATGTCTGATAATAGTTTTAATTCAAAATTGAAGATTTTAGAATATTCAGTGAAACTAGAACATGAAATTAAAGTTTTGTCAATTTTAGAAAATTATAAAAGTCAAATTGAATATGCAAAAAAAGAATTAGCAAATACTCCTAAAAAATCTCCTGAAATTGTTTTGCAAATTCAAAAACAAAAAATAATTGCAAAAAATAATTACATAAAAGAAATTATGAGAATTAAAAAAGATTATTCAATGGGTAAATTTTCTAAATCATCTAAAAAGAATTCTATTATATCTGCTAAAAAGCAATTGAAATTCGAAAGAAATTCAGCATGCTTAATTAATCAATATTTAATAGCAAGTGAAAAATTGAAATTTTTATATATTGATAAAAAAAGACAAATTGAAAAAGAATACAAAATAATGAACTCAACAATTGATGATGCTCAGAAAAATATTCCTACTAAAATGCCAAAATATCAAAAATGAATAGCTATGCTCTTTTCATTTTTACTTCCAGGTCTAGGACAACTTTTAAATAGACAATATGTAAAAGGTGCAATTATTTTAGCAATTTCTGTTTTTATGTGAGCTTTTCTAATACCTTTAACATTTGGTTGAATAGGATCTTCAGAAGGTGATGGTGTTTTTGGTTTAGGGATTCTTTCTCCTAATGTAGGAGGAATAATACTAGGTGATATATTTTTAGATGCTCGATTCAGATTAATTGAAGGAATAATTGCTATTATGACTTTATCTGTAAGTTTAGTAATTATTTTAACAACTATGAGAGATGCTTATATCACTGGTAAATGGTTATCTCAAGGAATAAGATCAAAAAATAGTAGACACTTAAGAAATTATTTAGCGAATAATGGTTCTCCTTTAATTATCTTAACACCTGCTTTTGTTTTAATAGCACTAATTGTTATTCTACCTTTAATGGCAACAATATTACTTGCCTTTACAGATTATGGAATTCGAATTGGAATACCTGGTATTACCAATCCATTAAACTGAGTTGGTTTTAGTAATTTTGATAGAATATTTACAGGTGATTTTGGTCCAAGTATTGCCTTTGTTACAAGTTGAACTATAATTTGAACTGTTTCAGTTTCTTTAGGTGTTATATTTATCGGAACACTATTAGCAATTATTGTTGATAATAAAAGAATTAAAGGTAAAATTATTTGATCTACAATTTATGTATTGCCATGAGCTATTCCAGCATTTGCCACAATTCTATTTTTCTCAATTGCTTTTGGGAATGGAACTTCAGGTATATATAATCAAATTTTTGGAACAACAATAGATTTCCAAGGTTCATAATTTTGGGCAAGATTAACTGTTATTTTAATTCAAATATGATTAGGACATTCTTATATATTCCTATTAATTTCAGGAGTAAAGAAAAGTATTTCTAATGATTTTTATGAAGCAGCATCTATTGATGGAGCTTCAAAATGAAAACAATTTGTTAAAATTACTGCACCTATAATTCTTGTTCAAATATTACCATTATTAATAGGTCAAATTGTTTTTAACTTTAATAACTTTGGAGTAATTTTCCTATTTAATGGTGGAGGACCAGCAGTTGGGCAATCACTTGCTGGGAGTCCTGGCGCAACAGATATTATTATTTCATTAATTTTTAAATTAACAACAACAGCCCCTAATAGAATTGCTTTAGCATCAGCATTTACTCTATTAGTATCAGTATTTATTGTAGTGATTTCATCTATTGTATTTATACGTAGTAAATCATTTAAAGAAAAAGGAGCATAATGTTAAAACAAGCAAATGTAATCAAGATGCAAAATCTTGAATTAAATAAAATGTTTTCAAAGTTAAATCCTTTTAAAACTTCAAAAGTTAAATCCTTTAGATTAGATTTAAGTGATAATGTAATAAAAAACATAAAGTCAGAATTAACTATTTTTAAACAAAAAGAAAAGTTAAATTTTAAAATGATGAGTGAAATAAAAAAACTTTTAAATAAATCTGATACGAGAAATTTTTTAACTATTTTTACACAAGAAATTTTTAAAAACAAAAAAACTAAAAGTAATCCTAGAATTATTAATTTTTTAAGTGCTATAAAAATAGCTTCAATTGTTTCTCTATACCCAATTCAATTTAGAGGATTGAGAAAATCATTGCAATTAGTAAGTAAAGATTTGGAGAATTTTGCTATTTATTTAGCAAATAAATATTCAGATGAATTTGCAAAAGAGCTTAAATCATTATTTTTTGATTTAGAAAAATATGCAAAAATAAGTCAAACAATAATTGACAAAAAAATCGATAAGATTAGAAATTTATTTTGAAATAAAATTCAATACTTATCAAAAATCATTTCAAATGAAGTATTTAAAATAACAGGCAAAAATCAAAATGATTTAGAACAAGCATATTTATATTTAGCGCAATATCAAGTATTGTTCAATGAAATTAGTAGTTACATCAAAAGTGAAAAAAATGATTCACTTGCTAAAAATTTATCTTTTGATTTAATTTCAAAAGAAGTTGCTAGTAAGTATGAAAAAGTAGGCTTTTATTCAGAAAAAATCATTGATAATTATGCAGAATTTCAAACACATATTTCAGAAACTGATGATAAAATTTCTCTTTCTGATTTAGCTCCTTTAAAACCTTCTGGAGTAATTTCATTAATTTTTAATTACATAACAATTATCATTTGAGCTATTATTATTTTGTTTCCTATTTTCCAAATTTTAATATTATCTTTTGATGGATCAGGGGTTAATACTCTAGGAGATAATGAAAATATAGGAGGAGGTTTTTCATTTATACACTATGAGAAATTATTTACACAAACAGATTTTGGTTTATGATTAGGAAATTCAATCATAGTTGCTATTTCAACAATGATTATCACAGTGCTTTTTACAACATTTCTAGCTTATGCTTTTTCAAGATTTAGATTTAAGGGTAAAAGTAGTTCATTAATTATTATTTTAGTTTTACAACTTGTTCCTTCTGTTGCATCTTTAACTGCATTTTTAGTTTTATTTCAATTAACCCAATTACCTCTATTAATATTCTTGATTATAATTTATAGTGGTGGAGCAATCACAGGGAATACATTTGTTATAAAAGGTTATATGGATTCAATACCAAGAGATTTAGATGAAGCAGCAAAAATTGATGGTTCATCTAATTTAAAAGTTTTTAGAAGTATACTAGTTCCATTAGCAAAACCAATTATTGCAATTGTTGCACTATGATCTTTCATAGGACCATTTGGAGATATTATCTTGCCAATTCTATTATCTGATGGATCATTAGCATCAGTTAAGCAATTAACAATAGCTGCTGGTTTAAGAACACTTGTAATTTCAACTTCTCCAGGAGCACCTATATTCCAATATGAATATCTTGCAGGAGCAATCATCACTTCCATTCCTATTACTTTATTATTTGTTTTTGCACAAAGATTTATTGTAGGTGGATTAACATCAGGGGCTGTAAAATAAAGGAGATATTATGAAAATAGAATTAAGAAATATTGCAAAAAAATATGAAGGAAGAGAAAATTATACTTTGGAGAACATAAATCTCTCTATTGATGATAATGACTTCTTAATCATTTTAGGTCCTTCTGGATGTGGTAAAAGTACACTTTTAAGAATGATAGCAGGCCTAAATTCAATCACAAAAGGTGATTTAGTTTTTGATGGAATAAGAGTTAATGGTCTAAGTCCAAAAGATAGAGATATCGCTATGGTATTTCAATCTTATGCTTTATACCCACACATGACTGTTTATCAAAATATTGCTTTTGGTCTTAAAGTAAGAAAAGAAAGAAAAGATGTAATTGATAGAAGAGTTAAAGACATTGCAAAAATTTTACAAATTTCTGAGTATCTTTCAAATAAACCTTCAGATATCTCTGGAGGTCAACGTCAAAGAGTTGCATTAGGTAGAGCAATAGCTAGAAAACCTAAGTTATTTTTAATGGATGAGCCTCTTTCTAATCTTGATGCTAAATTACGTGAATCAATGAGAATTGAATTAGTAAGAATTCATAGATTATTAGAATCTACAACTATTTATGTAACGCATGATCAACTAGAAGCTATGACTATGGGTACAAAAATTGTTGTTATGAATAATTCTAAAATTCAGCAAATTGGAAAACCATTAGACTTATACAATAAACCAGTAAATTTATTTGTAGCTAAATTTATTGGAAATCCTACAATTAATGTTTTTGAAGGTAGTTATGAAAATGGTTATTTTATTAGTGAATCAGGAATTTTAAAAATTAAATTAAATGATAGTGATAATGAAAAAATTCAAATAAAAGGTTCAAAAAAAATAACTTTATGTGTTCGTTCAGAAGATATTTATTTAACTAAGGAAAATAATGAAGATAAAATTATTGCAAAATCTGAGTTTGTAGAAATTTTAGGAAAAGAAAAACAAGCTTTTTTTGTAATTGATGGAAAGCATTCTTTTGTTGCATCACTACACTCTTCTGCTAATATTCAAGTTGAAAAAAATTATACCTTTACTTTTGACAAAAATAAACTACATATTTTTGACACTGCAAGTACTAATAGAATTAACTAATTTTTATAAAATTTACAATAAAAAAATAAATCATGCAAAGTGATTTATTTTTATTTAAATTTGGTATTTTTTTTGAATTTTTAAAAGAAGTTTTTAAACTTATTTGTAAGCTAAAAAATTTTAATTCTTTTAATTCATATTTAATTTAATATTTTTAAACATTTAATGATAAAAATTTAGAATTCATTACACATTTTCAATTTTGTTTTTTTCATTAAATTGTCAAATTCAAATTACTCTAAATTTCTTAGTTTTAGTCTTTTAATTTAAATTACTCACATAATTATTTACAAAAAATCTTTTTAATGATTCTATATAAGAGTTTAAATTTTAAAATTAATTTAAAATAAAATTATTAATATTTTTTCATCTTATAATACTCATTTTTTAAACAACTTATTAAAATATTTATCGTGTTACACTTTTTTAAACTAAAATAGATTGTATGAATATAAATTATGACTCAAAAAGCATAAAATCATATAAAGATTTAGAAGCTGTTAAAAAAAGACCTGGGATGTATATTGGATCAACTGATGCTAAAGGATTGCATCATTTAGTGTGAGAAATTGTTGATAATTCAATTGATGAAGCAATTGCTAATTTTGCAAATAAAATCCAAGTTACTCTAACTAAAGATGGAAGTGTAATTGTTGAAGATAATGGTCGTGGAATTCCAGTTGATAAATTTTCAGATCAAAAAACAACTGTTGAAGCAGTTTTTACAGAATTACATACTGGTGGTAAATTTGGAGATGGAGCATATAAAACTAGTGGAGGTCTTCATGGTGTTGGTTCAAGCGTTGTTAATGCTTTAAGTATAAAATTAATCGCAACAGTCTATCGTGATAAAAAAATTTATGAAACCATTTTTGAAAATGGTGGCGAAATTTCTCAATCTACAAAAATTATTGGTTCAACAACAAAAAGAGGAACTAAAATTGAATTTTGACCAGATTACATTATTTTTAAAAGGGCAAAACTATCATATGAAATAATTTCTGAAAGATTAAGAGAATCTTCATTTTTAATTCAAAATCTTGAGATTGTTTTAGTTGATGAAAATACAAATCAAAAAGAAACATTTAAATACGAAAATGGAATTGTAGAGTTTGTTGACTTTATCAATAGCGGCAAAGATGCAATTAATTCAAAAACTATTTACATTAATGATACAAAAAAAGATATCAATGTTGAAATTGCAATTCAATATACTGATTCTTACAATGAAACTATTGTTAGTTTTGTAAATAATATCAAAACTAGAGATGGTGGAAGTCATGAAAATGGAGTAAAAACAGCTCTTACAAAAGTTTTTAATGAATATGTAAAAGATAAAAATTTACTAAAAGGAAAAAACAATTCTTTCGAAGGTAATGATATTAGAGAAGGAATTACAATTGTAATTTCTTTAAGGATTCCTGAAAATATTTTAGAATTTGTTGGGCAAACAAAAGATAAATTAGGAACGCAAGAAGCAAAGAGTATTACAGAAGATATTTTATCAAACTCATTATGAATTTGACTAAACGAAAATAAAGAAGATGCATTAAAAATTATAAATAAAATTAAAAAATCCCAAGATTCAAGAATTGCAGCAAAAAACGCTAGAAAAGAATCGAGAGAAACAAAAAATTCTTTAAAGGAACAAAAAATTTTATCTGGAAAATTAAGTCCAGCAAGAAGCAAAAAAGCATCTGAAAAGGAATTATTTTTAGTCGAAGGTGATTCTGCTGGTGGAAGTGCAAAATTAGGGAGAAATTCTCAATTTCAAGCAATTTTACCCCTAAAAGGTAAAGTAATAAATTGTGAAAAAACAAAATTAATTGATGTTTTAAAAAATGAAGAAATTTCAACAATTATAAATACAATTGGTGCAGGAATTGGTGCAGATTTTGATCTTAAAAAAGCTAATTATCATAAAGTTGTAATTATGACAGATGCTGATGTTGATGGTTCTCATATTCAAGTATTACTTTTAACATTTTTATATAGATATATGAAACCCTTAATAGAAGCAGGAATGGTTTATATTGCTCTTCCACCTTTATTTAAAATAACAAATAAAAAAACAAAAAAATTTAAATATGTTTTAGATGAAGATGAATTAAACAATTTAATGAAAAAAGAAAATGATTTTGAAATTCAAAGATATAAAGGTTTGGGAGAAATGAATCCAGATCAATTATGAGAAACTGCGATGAATCCAGAAACAAGAACACTAATTAAGGTTGAAATCGAAGATGCTTTAATTACCGAAAGAAGAGTTTCTACTTTAATGGGAGATCAAATTGAATTAAGGAAAGAGTGAATTAATAAAAATGTTGTATTTTCTCTTGAAGATAATTTTAAAATAGTTTAAATTTTGATTTAGTGTATATAATAAATACAATATGATTGAGACTATAATTAATACCAATTCAAAAACAATTCCTATTATTAAAAATGAAATTGATACTGAAAAAGTTTTAATTTATTTTCATGGTTTAGGTGGAACAGCAAAAGATAGCAAATTCATTTTTGAACATATCAAAGATTACACTACAATTGTTGTTAAACAAAGAGGGCATGAAAACAACATAAATTTAAAAGCTTCTAGATATTTCAAAGAATATTTAAAAGATATTTTTGATGTTATTTTGTATTATAAAAAAATGTCTAAAAAAATATTTTTATTAGGTGAAAGTATGGGAGCTGCTTTTAGTTCTTTGATTAGTTATTATTTTAAAGATGCTGTTGAAGCAGTTTTTGCTTGCTCTATACCAGATAAATTAACTAATATTTTTCTTGATTCTAAAAAGAAAAAATTTGTAATTAATTTTAGAACGATTGCTACTTATTTTTTTAATATAAATTACAAATTTCAAGCAAGAATAGATTTTCATAAAATTAGTAACAATAAAGTGTTGCAAAGGCTAACAAAATTAGATGTAAATACTCAAATATCTCAAACAAGAAATATTATTGCATCATGAAATGCAATTAGAACATTTTGAAAAATAGCAAAAAGAGCTAAATCAAATTCTCCTATATATTTTTTCTATGGAAGCGATGATATTTTAATAAAACAAAACAAAATAGAAAATAAATTAACTAAAATTAAATTTTTTAATGAAAATTTTCACACTATAAAAATTGAAAATTCAAAACATGTTTTATTGCTAGAAGGAACTTCAAATATTATTTTTGATAAAATCAATGAGGTACTTAATCCCAATTAAATTTTTAAAAAGTATTTTCATCAATGTAATTTTTTAATATATTAAATATAAAAATATTTGTTTCTGCCGAAGTTGTTTCAACATATTTTTTAAAACTTATATTTAAATTATAAATACTTTGAAGAATTTTTGCATTCAATTTATTTTTCGAATGCTTAAAACAAGAAAAACCTCCTTCAAAAAAAGAAAAGTTGGCTAATTTTTGATTTGTCCCACATTTATAACAAAAAGAATAATTAACATTTAACCCTAGTGAAAATAAAGTTTTATTGACAATGTAAGTTTTTATAAAAAAATTATTTCCTTTTCCAAATTCATCCAAACATTCTAAATAAGAATTGAAAACTGCTTGAGTATTAACATTTACTTTATTAATATATTTAAACAATTCTTGAACAATAAGTAAGTTTTCTGAATTTAGTAAGTCAAAATTTTTAATTAAATGTGCTTTTTTAAGTTTTGAAGTTTTGTTATTTAATCTAGCTTCAAAAAATTCTAATTCGCTATATGATCCTAGTAAAACTCCATTGCGATTTTTGCTTTTAATTTTTCTAACTCCAAGTGCAATTATTGGATAAATTTTATTAAAATCCATAACACTCAAAATTACATCAAATTCTTGGAAATTTTCACTTTTTATTATAATTGATTCAATATTTTTTAGAGACATATGAATATTTTACATTTTATTGATTTGCTATATAATAATTTTATGAAAAGCAATCCCAATCTTAAATTACTTGTACTCAAAAATGATAATAATAACGAAAATTTAAATATCTTCTTTAGAGATCTAGAAAGGTACTTTTTTGTAGATGTTTATTATTGTTTTTTAGACAATTTAACTACAGCAACATTGCAAAATTACAATTTTGTAATTGTGGAAAATTTTCATAAGGAGCAAATTTTAACTGAAGATAAATATCAATTAATTAATACTTTATTTCCTAATAGTAAGATTTTTTGATTATTAAACAAATATAATGAGAATAGCACATTTTTTTTAAGAAATATCAATAATGATATTTTGTACTATAATGAAAATTACGAAATTTTTAAAATCTCTAATTTATCATATTTGAAAAACTATTTCAAAGGGTTTGAATCAGGTAATTTCATCTCACATAGATCACTTTTTTTAGATTTTGTCTCAAATAAATTTTTTTACAACAATAAAATTTTAGAATTAACAAAAAAAGAATTTCTAGTTTTGTCTTTTTTACTTCATAATCGTGATTCAGATTCAATTGACAAAAATAGAATTTTTCGATATGTTTGAGATATAGAAAATGATACAGATAATTCAAGAGTTGTAGATCAAATACTACATAAATTAAAAAAGAAAATAAATTCTTCTTATTTTGAAAATATTTTAGGAAAAGGAACAAAAATTATTTAATTGCTAACATTCAATTTATTTTTATCTTTAGTTTTTCCTAAAAAAGCTCTTAATATGTCATATAGATATCACATAATGGTTAAAAAGTAAATTGCAATAATTATACTACCTAAAATAGTCAAACCTATAGGGAAAGATAAAAGGTTAATGTTTATAGCACCAAAATTTACTGAGGAAAATATAATCAAAAAGAAAATTCCAAAAACTCCAAAAACACTCAAAAACAATCCTTTTATTAAAGCCATTTTTTTAAAACCTAAATATCACTTATCAAATCCTAAAAAACCAAAAAAAATGGTAAACATTATTAAAAAAGTTTTTTTTAAAGAGCTCTTGTTCATATAAAAATTATATAGTAATTATTTTTTGAATTTTTTCAAATTAATTTAAATATTTTGTTTATAATTTCAATGTATAATAGATACCATAAAAAATATATACCATTTTTGGAGAAGTAGCTCAGCTTGGTAGAGCACTTGGTTTGGGACCAAGTGGTCGCAGGTTCGAATCCTGTCTTCTTCACCATGGGGGGGTAGCTCACTTGGCTAGAGCGCCTGCCTTGCACGCAGGAGGTAGAGGGTTCGAATCCCTTCCTCTCCACCATATATGGCTCTGTAGCTCAGCTGGTTAGAGCATTCGGTTCATACCCGAAAGGTCAAGAGTTCGACTCTCTTCGGAGCTACCATATACTAAAGGCACCGTCTTTGTGGTCCTATAGCTCAGTCGGTTAGAGCACACGACTTATAATCGTGAGGTCGCTGGTTCAATCCCAGCTAGGACTACCAAAAAGGGCAATTACCCAAGTCTGGCTGAAGGGAACGGTCTTGAAAACCGTCAGGAGGTAAAACTCGCGGGGGTTCGAATCCCTCATTGCCCGCCATTTGTTATATCACCATAAAAAATTCAATATTTGTTGAATTTTTTTATTTAAATAAATTTCAAAAAAATTTACAAATATTTTTATTTTTGCTATAATGAATTTACACAAAAAAATAATATCGCGGAGTAGAGCAGTGGTAGCTCGTCAGGCTCATAACCTGAAGGTCGTAGGTTCAATTCCTACCTCCGCAACCAATGGTTCAGTGGTAAAGTGGTTTAATACGCCTCCCTGTCACGGAGGAGATCGCGGGTTCGAACCCCGTCTGGACCGCCATTTGGCTCTGTAGCTCAGTCGGTAGAGCAACGGATTGAAGCTCCGTGTGTCGCTGGTTCAATTCCTGCCGGAGCCACCATATCTATAAAGGTCAAAAAAAGCAAGATGAATCTTGCATTTTTTATTTTTTTAAGAAATTAAGTAATTTTCAGAAGTATTTGAAATAAACTCATATGTTTGCAATATTTTTAATGGTTTTGTAATTAGAAAATTATTTTCCATTTTAGTATCTATCATACTATTTATATATTTTGTAGCCATGTAGGAATTTTTTTCTTCATTTAGAAGTTGGTATGTAATAAAACTATTAACATGGCATTTTGTATCAATTCCATTTTTTTCAAAATTAGAATTAATAATTTTTTCAAGATCTAAAATTGAAGAACCTTCACCTGTTAAATAAATTGTATCTCTTGAAACAAGCGAAAATTTTTTATTAAATTCTTCAAAAATCTTTTCAAAAAAAAGTAGCGTATATTGATTCAATTTTTTTAAAGTTAAATTAGAATTCAATGCAACTTGCTTTTCACTATTGAACTTATTAAAATCAGTGTAAATACTAAAAATTTTCTTAGCCTCTTCAGAAGTTATTGAATCATGATTTTTGAAAATTTTCTCATAAATATATTTTGTCCCAAAAGATAAAATGTGATAATCTATTAAAACATTGTTATTATAAATGTTGATTGTTACACTTTCTTCATTAATGTTTATAAGAGATTTTTCTTTATTTTCAATTAAAAAACTATTGTTGTCTAATAAATATTGGTTTAAATGAGAATCTGTAACGATAGTTTTTAAAGTAATGTTTGCATTTTCACAAAGGTTAATAATATAATTATAAATACTTGAACTAATATGTGATACAACACTATAGGTTTTTAATTCTTTTGCCTCTATATCTAAAGGTACTTCATTGAAAGTTGCGATTTGATCATTTTTAGAAAGAACTTCATATTTATAAGGTCTTGATAGAATAGCTACTTGGTCATTTTGCTTTAAAGAATCTTTTTCAATTTTAATTGATTTTTCAATGTGTTCAAGTGAGATTTTTCCATTCACTTCAATTGTTGAAAATCTTTTTTCCAAGTTTAATTTAATTCCTTTGGCAATTAAAATGACAAAAACAATTTCTTTAATATTCAAAGAAAACTTTTTATTAACTTGCATAATAGATTCAGAGATAAATTTTGAATATTTTGAATCTTCATCACAGCTAGATGAATATATTTGAAAAATTCTTTTTTCAAATGTCTCCATAATTCTTAGTTCAATTTTGTTTGCTTGAAGAATTACTATTGCATTTATTTTTTTTGTCATTTTTTTACCTTTCTATCTTTTTTAATACTCGCATTTTTGCGCTTTTTGATCTTGGATTTTCTTCTAATTCTTTTTTTGAAGGCAAGTAAGTTTTTACTTCAAATTCTTTTTCTTTTTTAGTTGGTAAAAATGCTAGAACATCATCTTTTATAAAACTTCCAAAATATTTTTTAACAATTCGATCTTCAATTGAGTTAAAGGTGATGATTGCAACTTTTCCATTTTCTTCAAGTATTGAAACTAGATTTTTTAAAAGAAAATTTAAAGAATTTATCTCATCATTAACTTCAACTCTCAATGCTTGAAATACTGCTTTACTTGGGTCTTTTTTTCTAACAATAAAAGCAGGCAAGTATTTTTTTAGAATTACACTCAGTTGTAAAGTCGTTTCAATTGGCCTATTAGAAGTAATAATTTTTGCTATTTGTCTTGAATTTTTTATTTCTGCATTCCTATATAAAAGATTTTTTAATTGCTCTTCTGAATAACTATTTACAATAAAATGTGCATCTAATTTTTGGTCTAAATTCATTCTCATGTCTAGTCTTGATTCTTTGTTATAACTAAATCCCCTATTAGCATTGTCAATTTGAGGTGATGATATTCCTAAATCAATTAAAATTGCATTTACTTTTGAAATTTTCAATTCTTTTAATAAGTCAGAAATTTTACTAAAATCACTATGAAACAATTTGAAATTACTTCCAATTTGTTCTAATTTTTCTTTTGAAAATGTGATTGCACTTTTATCTTTATCAATTCCAATTAATAAACCTTTTGGAATTTTTTTTAGCATTTCTTGAGAATGGCCAGCTCTTCCTAAAGTAAGATCAATAACAACATCTGTTTCTTTCAAATTAAAAGCACTCAAAACTTCATTTAACAGTATAGGAATATGAACATTTGATTCCATTATAAAACTGCACCTTTTTCAAATAATTCTTGTGTTAATTTTTTAATGTTCTCTTCATTTTCGTATATATTTGTAATTTTTTCAAATTTTTCTTTTGATCATAATTCAGCCTTATTACCAACACCGACAATAACAGCATCCTTTTCAATTTCAGCTTTTTTTAATAAGTTATCCAAAATAATAACTCTACCTAATTTATCTGAACTGACTTCAATAGTGTTTGCAAAAATATAACGACTTAATTCTCTCATTTTTGAATCAAGTAAATTGTTTGAACTGATTTTATTACTAAATTCTTCAAAAGATTTTTTACTCCTAAATTCAAGTGATTTTTCAAAACCAAGTGTAATGTAAAATGTTTCACCAAGTTCATCTCTGAATTTAGATGGAATAACTAATCTATTTTTAGAATCTAAAGTTTTTTCATATGATCCAAACATTCCACTTTCTCCCACTTTTTGCCACTATCTACCTTTATTATACTGTAAATACAATTTTTTTCACTTTTTTATTAAATTTTATTTGAGAATTTTTTTCAACATAAAGACTTTAGGTTTTGGAATTAAAATGCTGTTTTTTATATATAATGAAACTAAAGAAAATACATTTTGTCGAGAGGAGTTACTTTGAACAAACATCAATTTAAAGAAATTGCGATTTCTATTAAACTTATACCTTCAGAAAAAGTACTAAATTCATTAGAAAGAGAATTTAATGCAATTGAAAAGACTTTAGTCTTACTAAAAAAAGTTGATATAAAAAATATCAAGGCTTTGTCACATATAAATGAAAATGAAACTTTTTATTTAAGAGAAGATGATTCTGATACAAGCGAATTGTTAACTCAAGATCAAATTTTTGAAAATGCAAAAGATTTTTATCAAGACTATGTCGTTGTTTCAAAAGTGGTCAAATAATTATGTTTAAATTTACTACAAATATTAAAAATGCTATAGAACATTTAAAAAACGACAAAAACAATGCAGTTTCTCATGTTTTTTTGGATGCTAAAAATTCAGAAGGTCTTCTTTCAAAAACAACCTATGTTTTGAAAGATGTTTTTGCTCATAGTAATTCTACTTCTGAAGGTTCTTCGGATTTTTTGAAAGGATTTAAACCATTTTATAATTCAACAATTATTACTAAATTACAAAAAGAAGGTGCAGCTTTAGTTGGTAAAACTAACTTGGATGAATTTGGTTTAGGTGCAACAGGAACATTTTCATCAAAAGGTGTGATTTTAAACCCTTTAGATTCAACAAGAATTGTAGGAGGTTCTTCATCAGGTTCTGCTGCAATTTTTAATGAAAAGTTAAGTTTTGCAATTGGTACTGACACAGGAGATTCAGTAAGGTTACCTGCTTCTTTTGTTGGAAAAGTTGGATTTAAACCATCTTATGGATCTGTTTCTAGGTATGGTTTATTTCCTTTTGCCTCAAGTTTAGATACAGTAGGTTGATTTACTCATAATGTTCAAGATAGTAATATTCTTGCTAAAGTTTTATATGGTAAAGATGAAAAAGATTTTACAAGTTTAGATGTAAAAATGAATATAGTTAAAGCTGAAAAACCAAAAACAATTGGAATTTTTAATTGTTATAAATTTTTAGGTGAAGAAACATCAAAAAAATTTAATGATTTAATCAATATTTTGGAAAACGAAGGAATAAAAATTAATGTTTTAGAAATTCCAGAAGAATACTTATTGCTAATTCAAGTAGTTTATAGAATCATTTCTTATTCAGAAGCTTCTACAAATTTAGCTAATTTAAATGGAATGGCTTTTGGTAATAAAAAGCATGGTAATAATTGGGAAGAAATCATGATAAATACAAGGAGTGAAAATTTTGGCTATATGGTTCAAAAAAGATTAACTCTTGGTGCATATTTTTTAGATGTTGAAAATCAAGAAGATCTATTTTTAAGAGCTCAAAAAGTTAGAAGAATTTTAAAGGATTCTATATTATCATTTTTTAATAAGTTAAAAATTGATATGATATTGATGCCATCTTCTCCTGAAGTTGCTCCTAAAATTGATTCTATTTCTTCTAATGAAAAAAATAATTATGGATACATGCCATATATTTTAACTTTATCTAATTTAGTTGGTAATCCTTCTATTTCTATTCCTTGAATTACAAGTCAAAATGAAAAATTACCTATAAATATCACAATTGAGACAAATATTTACGATGATGAAAAATTGTTTTCATATTCATTATTTTTAGAAGAATTTTTAAGCAAAAAAGGAATTAGATAACATGAATACTTTCGAAACAGTAATTGGTATTGAAATACATATTGAGTTGAATACGAAAACAAAAATGTTTTCTCCTGCACCAAATAAATTTAATGAAAAACCCAACACTTTGGTGCATCCGATTGATGTGGCTTATCCAGGGACCCTACCAAGACTTAATAAAGAAGCAGTTGTCAAAGCAATAAAACTTGCAAAAGCTTTAAATATGGAAATTGATACCTTATTGCGTTTTGATAGAAAAAATTATTTTTATCCTGATCTTCCAAAATCATTTCAAATAACACAACAAAATTTTCCAATTGGAAAAAACGGAACATTAACAATAGAATCAAATGGAAAGAAAAAAGAAATTTTAATTGAAAGAATTCATTTAGAAGAAGACACTGCAAAGCAAATTCACCTTAATGATAAGACTTTGGTCGATTACAATAGAGCAGGAGTTCCATTAATTGAAATTGTCACAAAACCTATTATTTCAAATGCAGAAGAAGCTGCAAATTATGTTGATATGATTAGAAAAATTGTTTCATTTATAGACATAAGTGATGCAAAAATGTCAGAGGGATCTTTGAGAGCTGATGTAAATATTTCTATAAGACCTTTTGGACAAAAGTTTTTAGGAGAAAAAGTTGAAATTAAAAACTTAAACTCTGTTTCTAATCTTAAAAAAGCTATTGAATTTGAAAAAAACTTACAAATTAAAAAAATCTTATCCAACGAAAAAATTGAATCCCAAACAAAAAGATTTGATGAATCTAAAAATGAAACAGTTGTTATGAGAACTAAAAGTAAAACAATTGATTATAAGTATATTCCAGAGCCCAACATTCCTTTTATAAGAATTCCAAAAGATTTTATAGATAAAATTAAAGTTGAAAATCTTCCATGAAACATTGAAAAAAAATTATTATCTCAAAATATTTCATCTGAATTTGTACAACAATTTTTGAACGATTTTCAAATGCTTTTAGTATTTGAATCAATTATTTATCCTAATCGTGAAAAGCTTTCTAAAGTATTTTTTTCTGAATTAATTTCTCTAGCGAATTCAAAAAATGTACACATTAAAGATCTAAAGTTCAATTTTTCAGAATTTGTTATTGCATTAAAATTTTTGGATAATGGAGAAATTTCTGGAAAACATTTAAAAACTATAATTAATGAAATTTTCACTAAAAATGAAAAAGTAGAAGATATTGTTTCAAGAAATAATTTAAGATTGATTTCAGATGAGGATTTAATTTTTAATTTAATAAATAAAGCATCTAAAGATAAAAATGAAATTATTTTAGAATATCCAAATAAACCTGAAAAAGTTTTGAAATATCTAACTGGTTTTGTGATGAAAGAAACAGAAGGTCAAGCAAATCCTGTATTATCTTTTAATCTTGCTAAAAAATATTTAGATGAAAAATTTAAAAAAGTATAATTATAAATATGTTTAAAAAAAGTTTAGGAATTGGATGAGAAAATTTTAATAGGAAAAAACCAAGGAAAATTTCTAAAATTTTCAAATTTTCTTCTAAAGATAAAATAAATAGAAAATCATTTGTAAGTTCAAAAATGGTTGTCCCAGTTTATGAAAATAAAACATTAAAAAAAATAATCAAATCAATATTAAATTTTGGACTTAGAATAACTTCATCAAGAGTTAAATGAAATAAAAACAAAGCTCTTAATGAAGAACTTGTAGATAATACATATAAAAAGATTCAAAGTAAGGAATTTGCTTTTATCCCTGCAGGTCTTGCATTGTATTTGTTTATGGCTTTTATTCCGATATTGACAATAGTTTTTTCAGTTTTTTCATTTAATCTTGAATTTACAGAAATTTTAAGAACAGATATATTAGGAAGATTAATTCCAGGAATCGAATCATCTATTCCTGCAATCCAAGAATTTTTCCAATCTAGCACTGTAGGTACAGTTGCACTAATAATTTTACTTGCATCCTCGTTTTGATTATCTTCAAATGGTTTTGTAAAATTTATCAAGAGTGAATCACTTATATATAATTTTCAAAACATTGAAAATAATTTAATTTTAAGAATTAAAGGAATTTTAATTGTTTTAGGATTAAGTGTATTTATGTCTTTGGTTTTACTTGTTGTAATTCCGATTGTAAAAATCTTAAAGGAAAATTTACTTATTCAATCTCCAACAACTTTTTTTGCAATTTTTTATATTTTGTCATTTATTCTAATTATTTTTAGTTCATATGTTGCTTTTTTATTGTTATTTAAATTAAGCCCAAGCTTTAAATTGAAATTTAAAGATGTTAGTCCAGGAGCTATTGTCACAACAATTCCGACTAGTTTATTTATTGTTATTTTTGGTTCGTTATCATCAATAGATTTAATTAATTATGGTAATTTTGGGACTATAGGAACTTTTATGTTTTTAGTCATTTTAATTTTACAATTATCTTTTTATCTTTATGCAGGTTTAATTATTAATGCAGCATATTATCAAACTTTTGTAGGAAAAAAATTAATACCTAAATACAAAAGTAAAGTCAAATCTTTAGAAAATTAAACAACAATTTTTGTAACAAAATTAGCTCCATCATTAAGAAGAATTAAATTTCCATCATCTCCTTTTGGAGGAAAGCAAAATATTTCCTTTCCACTATTTAGGAAAAAATTTATTAAATTGAATAGCTTTGAATTTTTTTCTGAATTATAAATTATTAAAAAATCTGAAAGGATACTTGATAAATAATTTCTTTTAAATAGTTTTCTTTTACTTAAATTTATTTTAAAAGGGTATTCACTAATTATTAAATTATTTAAATTTAAATCAATTTCATTAAACATATATTGATCGATTAAACCATTTGCTGAAAAACTAATAATTTTTCCATTATTATTTTTAAATAAATTGTAAATTTTTTCATCGAAGTTTTTAAAACCCAATGACAATAGTGTCTTTTTCAAAATTATCGGATGCAAACTATTTTCAATATCCTCATAACTTTTTTCAAAAGAATCTCCAACAAGCATTATTTTCTCGCTATTTAGCAAATCTATATTTCCTTTGTAAAAAATAGCATAGGGCGAATATTTAATATTTTTAAAAGAATTTGGATAAGTTTGATCAAATTTTGTCAAGACTTTTATTTTATTATTTTCAAGTTTTTTGTTCCATTGTATTAATTTTTCTATATCAATTTTTTCCATTTTTATTAGTGCATTTTTAATTTTAAAATAATCTCCTTGATATTTTATTGAAAAATAAATAATAATTTCTTTCATTTTTTACCCCATATTCAAATAACATTTTTCTAAAAATATTTTTAAAAAATATAAAATTAGAATATGTATAGAAAAAAAGCTATAAGTATTTCTGAAAAAATAAGATATCTTGCTATTGGAGATGATTTTTCTTTAGGTTATTCAGTTTTTTATAGTAATCAATACCCAGGTTATTTTAAATCTGAGCATAGCAAAAAATTAGGAATTAATTTCCCTTCGTATTTAGCTGATATTTTTTTAAAAAATAATGATGAAATTAAACTAGAATGATTTGAAAATTACTCGTTTTTAGGTGCAAGAGCTAAAGATGTATTGTACTTTTTAAATTCTAAAAAAAAGGACCATTCTTTTTTAAATTCAGAAAATATAATTAAATTAAATTTACTTAAAGATCAGGATCCTGATCTTTCTAATGTTTTCAAAGATGATTTTAAAATCAAGTTTAATCCAAATGAATCAGAAGTAAAATATGAAAATTTTAATTCTTTAATCCAATCTGCTAATCTAATCACAATAACTTTAGGTTTTAATGATATTTTTTGAGATTTCCCTCTTGAAAAAATTCTACTTAATGTATTTGTTTCAGAAAAAAATAATATTAATTTATTTTGAGAAAGCTTTATAAAAAAACAAAAAGATTTTAAAGTAGATCTTTTTGAAGTGCTAAAAACTTTAAGAGAAAAAAATCCAAACGCAGCTATTGTTTACATCATTCCTCCTAATTTCTTTTTTAGACTTGAAAACATATTAAAAGTTAATTATAAAAACACAGAACTGAATTTATTAAATTCTATTAATAACAATATAAATAAAATAGTAGAAAAAACAATATCTTTATTCGAAGATATATATTTGATTAATACTTTTGACAAATTAAATTTTGAAAAAAATATTAAGATTTATAATCGTTCACCTTTTGATTATCACCCAACCCAAATTGCTTATAAAAAAATGGCAAAAGATATTTTCTTTAAACTCAGTTTTCCTGATAATTTTTCTTTTGAAATTGCACAAATGTACAAGAAAAATTATTCATTTAATTATTTTTTAAGTGATCACAAAAATTTTAGACAAATTTTAAAGTACAAAAAACCCTTAACAGATCTTTATACAAATTCAAATGATGAAGAATTAGAATCTTTTAATTCAGAAGAAAAAATTCTATTACCATTTAGTCAAAAAATTGTTTTAAAAAAAATTTTAACAATTTTATTTTTGGTAAATGAAAAATTTTTATACAAATATTTTCAATTGCTTGTTTCATATTTAGAAAAATGAAATGAAAATTTAGCTATGAAAATAAAATTTTTTTTAGAAGAAAATAATAATTATATTAAATTAGCAAAAGTAATTTTAGATAGCAATTTAATTGAAGAAATTTTTCAAAATATTCAAAATTCGATTGATTTCTATCCTTTTTCTTCAAAAAAAATTGGAGATTTTTTAGATTTAAAAATCTTCAAAAAAATAATAATTAAAAATCTTTCTAATAAAGAAACTTATTATAGATTTTTGAATTATTTTTATAAAGATGATTTTTTGAAAAATAATAATTCATTAATAAAAAATACTTTTGTGCAAACTTCATTTATTTTATTGAATGATCAAAATTTAACAAAAATTTTTTATGAAAAATTTATTGAATCATATGTAAAAAACCTTTCTACAAAAGCCGATTTTGAAACAGTAAAGTCATTATATAATTTAATTGTAAGTTCAAATTCTTTTGTTTTATTTTTAAAAAAATTATCTTCTATTCTTTTTGATCATTATTTAGAGTTTAGTAAGATTGATAATTACATAAATTTTTTAGCAAATTTTTCAGAAAAATATGTAAAACAATTTTTGATAGATTTATTCGAACTTTTTGATTCACTATTAAATACTGAAAAAATAAAATTAGAAATTGATCAATTAATTTTGAACAATTTTAAATATAAAATTCAAGAAAAAAATTTGCTTTTTACTTTATGGTTTTTAATAAATAATAATCATTTAAAAGAATTAATTTTCAAATTTTTAGATTATGTTAGTTTGGAATTGAAATACCCCTTAAATGGTAAATTTAATCGAGCCAATATTGCAAAAAAATACATAAAACAAAACTATAAATTATTTTTTAAATATTTATCAGCTATCACTGAATCTATAAAAGATTTTAAAGATGTTAAGTTCTTGATGTATTACTTAGCTAAAAATCCTTTTGTTAAAAAATATTTACTAAATACAAGAACATTTAATTCTGAATTAAATACTTTAAATGCTTTTGATGTTTTTAAATCTAGAAAATATCTTTTCAGAATAACAAGACCTTTTTCAAGTTCTTTATATGAATATTGTCAAGAAAATAATGATTTTGAAACTTTTGAAAATTCGATAACTCTTTTATTGAATGCGTTAGTTGAAATTTTTGAAATTTTAAGTGTTCCTAAAAATTTAATTATTTTAAAAACAATTAAAAATATAATTTATAAATTTTTAAAAACAAAATCCAAACAAGCTAATTTGCTAATAAAATCTCATTTAAATAAATTCAACTCATTTGAAAGTATTATTATTGCAATTGACAAATTAAGCAATAACTAATTTAGTTGTTGACATTTTTTACAAAAATATGTCCCTCTTCCACCAAGTTTTATTTTTTGGATCAATTCACCACAATTAGGGCAAGGCTTATTAAATTTTGTATGAACTTGCAAGAAATTTTGAAAAGATCCTTCTTTTTCATTTAAAGAAGTATAACTTCTAATTGAAGAGCCACCTAATTTAGTTGATTCTTGTAAAATTCTTGTTGCATTTTTCAATATTAACTTTACTTGTTCTAAAGATAATTGATTTGCTTTAAATTCAGGATGAACTTTAGAAGCAAATAAAGTTTCATCAACATAAATATTTCCTAAACCTGCAATTATTTGTTGATCTAACAAAATTTTTTTGATTGCAGTTTTTTTTCTTTTTAAAAGCTTAAAAAATTCATCTAAATCAATTTTTCACGGAACAGGAGCCACTAAGGATAAAGGTTTAATTTTCAAATAATTTTCACTATTTCTAAAATGAAATGTACCAAACATTCTTGAATCGTGATAATGTAATGAAGATCCATCAGTAAAATGAAAAATCAATCTATCATGAATTTCTTTTTGTCTTTTTTTGGAATAAAAATTATATCCTCCTTCCATTCTAAGGTGAGACAACATAATTTTATTATTACTTAAAAAAAAGACAATAAATTTTCCTTCGTTTTCAATATTGAAAATAGTTTCATTTTCTAAATATTTTTTAAACTCTTCACTTGAAATTTCTTTTATCATTTTAGGGATAAAAATCTCAATTTTCGAAATTGTTTTATCTAATATAAGTTTTTTTAAATGTAAAATAACGGTTTTTACTTCTGGTAATTCAGGCATGATTAAATTTTACTTTATAATAATGAATATGAATAAATTTAAAGATGTTTTTATTGTTTCAACAGATACAGTAACAGGAATTGGAATTAGTATCCATCATGAAAATCCTAATTTACTCTATGAGTTAAAAAATCGCCCTAAAAATAAGAAAATAGCTATAGTAGTTGGTTCAATAGAGCAAGCAAGAAAAATGCCATTTTGAAATGAAAAAGCTGAAGCTTTTGCAAATATTTTATGACCTGGAGCAGTAACTTTAATTGTCAATGATCAAGCAATAAGAATGCCTAATTGTAAAAAATTGCAAGATTTTATTATTGATGAAGGACCATTTTTTCTAACAAGTGCAAATAAAAGTGGTGAAGATCCCATTGAAATAAATAATGCTCAAAAAATTTTCCCTGAAGTTACAAAAATTTATAATTTTTGTAAAGGCAATGGAAAATCTTCAATTATAATTGATATAGAAACAAAAAAGAGGTTGAGGTAATGAAAAAAAGTAAATTTATCTTAGCTAGTGATCATGCTGGTTATAAATTAAAAGAAGAAATAAAAAAATATCTAATCGAAAAAGGATTACCATATACAGATTTAGGAACAAATAGTGAAACAGAAAGTGTTTCATATAGTGAATTTGGAAAAAAATTAGGAAAATATGTTCATGAAAATCCCAATGATTATGGAATTGGAATTTGTGGAACAGGTTTAGGAATGTCTTATGCTGTTAATCGTTTTAAAAATGTTAGAGGGGCGAGAATTCATTCTGTAGAAGATGCTCATTTAGCTAAACAACATAACAATGCCAATGTATTAATTTTTGGTGGAAGACAACAAAAAATAGAAGATATTAAAAAAATGATTGATGAATTCATTAATACAGAATTTGAAAAAGGCAGACATCTAGATCGTATTAAAGATCTTGATGATGAAATTTAATAAAAAAACTACTAAAATAAGTAGTTTTTTTATAGTTTTAAAAATTTTTGTGTTTTTTTGTGATACACCGGCATAGTTGTTGTATAATGCTTTAAAGTATTTTAAATTTAAACTAATTTAAGCTATGAAAATATAAATTATTATATAAGAAAGGAAAGAATGCCAACAATCAATCAATTAGTTTCTCAAGGAAGAAAAAAGAAAGTGTGAAAAACTTCTTCACCAGCTTTATCACTTGTCTATAACTCATTAAATAAAAAACAAACAGAAATTCCTGCACCTTTTAAAAGAGGAGTATGTACAAGGGTAGCAACAATGACACCTAAAAAACCTAACTCAGCTTTACGTAAATATGCAAGAGTAAAACTATCAAATGGATTTGAAGTAACAGCTTATATTCCAGGCGAAGGACACAATATTCAAGAGCACTCTGTTGTTTTAATTCGCGGTGGTAGAGTAAAAGATTTACCAGGAGTTAGATACACAATTGTTCGTGGAACTCAAGATGCAGCTGGGGTTGCAAATAGAAACCAGTCTCGTTCACGTTATGGAACAAAAAAACCAAAACCAAAAAGTTAGTGGTTTTTAATTAGTAAAATAAATAAAAATTAATTTACACAATTATGAAAGGAAAATATGTCAAGAAGAAAAAAAGCTCCGATAAGACAAGTTTTGAGTGATCCAATTTTTAACTCAAAAACAATTACTAAGCTTATTAACACAATTATGTTAGATGGTAAAAAATCAATTGCCGAAAGAATTTTATATCAAGCATTTGAAATCATCAAAACAAAAACAAATAAAGATCCAATGGAAGTATTTCAATTAGCTTTAGATAACATCACTCCACAACTTGAAGTAAAAACAAGACGTGTAGGAGGAACAAACTATCAAGTTCCAATGGAAGTTACAAAAAGAAGAAAAGAAACTTTATCACTTCGTTGATTAATTCACTATTCGCGTTTGAGATCAGAAAAAACCATGCAAGAATGTTTAGCAAATGAAATCATTGATGCTTCAAACAAAACCGGTTCTTCTATTAAAAAAAGAGAGGACACACATAAAATGGCAGAGGCTAATAAAGCATTTGCTCATTTTAGATGATAATTATGGCAAGAGAATTTGAATTAAAAGATTATCGTAATATCGGGATTATGGCCCATATTGATGCAGGTAAAACAACTACAACTGAAAGAATTCTTTTTCATACAGGGAAAATTCATAAAATTGGTGAAACACACGAAGGTGCTTCACAAATGGATTGAATGCCACAAGAGCAAGAAAGAGGTATTACAATAACTTCTGCTGCTACTACAGCATTTTGAAAAGGTAAAAGAATTAATATTATCGATACTCCAGGTCACGTTGATTTTACTGTTGAAGTAGAACGTTCTTTACGTGTACTTGATGGAGCTGTTGCTGTTTTAGATGCTCAATCAGGTGTAGAACCTCAAACAGAAACAGTTTGAAGGCAAGCTACAAATTACAAAGTTCCAAGAATTGTTTTTGTAAATAAAATGGACAAAGCAGGAGCTAATTTTGACGAAGCTGTTAAATCAGTAAGAACTCGTTTAGGTGGAAATGCTGTTCCAATTCAATGAAACATTGGAGCAGAATCAGAATTTCAAGGTTTTATTGATTTAGTAAACATGGAAGCATGAATTTTTGATGGTAAAGCTGAAGAAAATGGTCAAAAAATTGCTATTCCAACAAATTTAGTAAAAATTGCTAAAGAAAAAAGACAAGAATTAATTGATGCTGTAGCTAATTACGAAGAAGATATTATGATGCTTGCCTTAGAAGGTCAAGATGTTGATAATGAAACTTTGAAAAAAGCTATTAGAAAAGCAACTTTAACTAGTGAATTTTTCCCAGCAGTTTGTGGTTCAGCTTTTAAAAATAAAGGTGTAAAAGCCATGATTGATGCTGTTATTGATTATCTACCTTCTCCACTTGATGTTCCTGCAATTGAAGCTCATCAAGGAGAAAATATCATTACTGTTAAACCTTCTGATGATGGTGATTTTTCAGCTCTTGCTTTTAAAGTTATGACTGATCCATATGTTGGAACTTTAACATTCTTTAGAGTTTATTCAGGAATTTTAAATAAAGGTAGTTATGTTATAAATTCAACAAAAGAAAAAAAAGAAAGAATTGGTCGTATTTTACAAATGCATGCTAATTCAAGAACAGAAATAGAAGAAGTAAGAACTGGAGATATTGCAGCTGCTGTTGGATTAAAAGACACAACAACTGGAGATACTTTAATTGGCGAAAAAGCTAAAATGTTTATTTTAGAAAAAATGATTTTCCCTGAGCCTGTTATTTCTCAAGCTCTTGAACCTGCTACAAAAGCTGCAACAGAAAAATTATCTTTAGGGTTACAAAAATTATCGGGTGAAGATCCTACTTTTAAAACATATACAAATGAAGAAACAGGACAAACAATTATTGCAGGAATGGGTGAATTACACTTAGATATTATTGTTGATCGTTTAAGAAGAGAATTTGGTGTTGAAGTTAATGTTGGAGCCCCACAAGTTTCTTATCGTGAAACAATAACAGCAACAGCTGAAATTGAAGGAAAACACATAAAACAAAGTGGTGGTAAAGGTCAATATGGTCATGTTTGAATTAAATTTGAACCAAATCATGATAAAGGTTTTGAATTTGTTGACAAAATTGTTGGTGGAAAAATTCCAAAAGAATATATTAAGCATGTTCAAAAAGGTCTTGAAGAGAAAATGGAAATTGGTATTTTAGCCGGTTATCCTTTAATTGATGTTAAAGCAACTTTATTTGATGGATCATACCATGATGTTGATAGTTCTGAATTAGCTTATAAAATTGCTGCTTCAAAAGCCTTAACAGATGGTAAATCTAAATTAGGAGCAACTCTTTTAGAACCAATTATGAATGTTGATGTTGTTATTCCTGAAGATTATTTTGGGGATATCATGGGAGATTTAAGTCGTCGTCGTGGACAAATTAAAGAGACAAAAACTCGTTCAGATGGAGCAAGCACTATTAAGGCAAATGTTCCACTAAGTGAAATGTTTGGGTATGCTACTGATTTACGTTCGATGACTGCAGGTAGAGGAAATTATCAAATGATTTTCAATCATTATGAAAAAGCTCCAAAAAATATTTCTGATGAAATTATTAAAAAGAGAAACTTTAACTAGTAAATAATCAATATTAAATTATATTAAAATTCAAGAAGGTAAAATGACAAAAAATATTTTTGCAAATAAAATTGCAAATCAAAAAGCATATTTCAAAAGAGATATAAAAACTGTGCACACTTTTTTAGGTAGAGTCAATTATATTCAAAGAGCCTCAAAATTCAATGATGAAAAAAGAGTTTTTAGACCTTTACAAATTGAATTAAGTGGAACAAATGAAATTGTAGACATTTATTTAGAAGCAACAACATATATCTCTAAAAAAGCTTTAGATGAAATTAGACAAAATAGTTACATTTTTCTAGAAGCTAAATGACTTCCAGAATCAAATTTTTTGAACAACCCTTTATTTGAAATTCAAAATATAGTAATAGAAAATTAAATTAAAAATTAGCACTTTAATAATAAGAGTGCTAATTTTTTATGCTATTATATTTATATGATGATATTAAAATTGAGGAGTTAACATATGCAAATGAACTACAAAAAACCAGATGATAATGATCCATTGAAACAATTTGGAAGGAATTTAACAGATTTGGCTAAGAAAAACATGTTAGAACCTGTTATTGGTAGAGAAGACGAAATTAGAAGAATTATTAGAATTTTATCAAGAAAAACAAAAAATAACCCTGTTCTTGTTGGAGAACCAGGTGTAGGGAAAACTGCAATTGTAGAAGGTTTGGCAAAAAAAATCCATGATGCACAAGTTCCAGAAGATTTAAAAAATAAAGAAGTAATAGAAATAAGCTTACCTTCTTTAATTGCAGGAGCATCTTACCAAGGGCAATTTGAAGAAAGAATCAAAAGTTTAATGGATAAAATCGAAAAAAATCAAGGAAAATACATAATTTTTATTGATGAAATTCATTTACTGATTGGGACCGGAAAAAACAGTTCAAATTCTACAATGGATGCTGCAAATATTTTTAAACCGGCTTTAGCAAGAGGACAAATGCAACTAGTAGGAGCCACAACAATCGAAGAATATAGAAAATACATTGAAAGTGATTCAGCTTTAGAAAGAAGAATGCAAAAAGTAAAAGTTGCTGAACCTAACATCGAAGACACAATTACAATTTTAAGAGGTATAAAAGGAAGATTTGAAACATTTCATAATGTAAAAATAAGTGACAAGGCTTTGATTGCAGCAGCAAATTTATCTGCTAGATATATTTCAGATCGTTTTTTACCAGATAAAGCAATTGATTTAGTGGATGAAGCAGCTTCGACAATTAAAACTGAAATTAATTCTCAACCCGAAGAATTAGAAAAAATTCAACAAAAAATTATTACTTTTGAAACTGAAAAAGCAGCTTTGAAATCTGAAAATACTATTCAAAGTAATTTAAGAGTTGAAGAGCTTAATAATGAATTAAAAAAACTAAACTCTGAACATAAAATATTAAGCGAAAAATGAATTTCAGAAAAAAATGTTGTTATTGAATTAAATGATAAGAAAAGAAAAATTGAGAGTCTGAAACATGAAGTTTCAAAATTGCAAAATGAAGGTCTATATGAAAAAGCTTCAAAAATCATGTATAGTGATTTACCAAAAATTGAAAAAGAATTGAAAATATTAGAAAATTTAAATAAAGAAAAAAATAGTTTAATAAAAGAAGATGTTACAGAAAATGAAATTGCTGAAATTGTTAGCAAATGAACAATGATCCCAATTTCTAAATTATTAGAAAAACAAAAAGATAAATTATTAAACTTACAATCTGAACTAAAAAAACAAGTAAAAGGGCAAGAAGAAGCTATTGAACTTGTTTCGGATACAATTTTAAGATCTAGAGCAAATATCAATGATCCTAACAAGCCAATTGGTTCTTTTATTTTTATGGGTCCAACAGGAGTAGGAAAAACAGAATTAGCCAAATCACTTGCTTATGTTCTTTTTGATAGTAAAAAACAACTCATTAGATTAGACATGTCAGAATATTCAGAGAAACATTCAATTTCTAAAATAATCGGATCTCCACCAGGGTATATTGGATATGAAAATGGTGGCCAATTAACAGAATTGATTAGACAAAAACCTTATTCGATTGTGCTTTTTGATGAATTAGAAAAAGCTCATCCCGATGTCTTAAATGTTTTATTGCAAATTTTAGATGATGGAATATTAACCGATGCTAAAGGTAAAACAATTAATTTTAAAAATACAATAATTATAATGACTACTAATTTGGGTTCCGATTTAATTTTAGAAAAAGTGTATGATCCTAAAGAATTGAGGAAAATACTATTAAAATTTGTAAAACCAGAGTTTTTAAATAGAATTGATGAAATTATCCCATTTAAAGAACTGGATAAAGATACAATAAAAGAAATAATAGAAAATGAATTAAATGAATTAGAAAAAAGAGTTTATCAAAATCAAACTATTTTCATTAAATTCGATGATTCAATAGTTGAATATATTTCAAAACAAGGATATGATAATCTTTATGGAGCAAGACCACTGAAAAGAGTTATTCAAAATAAAATCCAAAGCAAAATTGCTTTAAATATTATTTCAGGAAATTTGAAACCTAATGAATCTTATATTATTTTGATTGAAAATGAGAATCTTGTTATAAAAAATGCATTAGTAAACTAATGCATTTTTTAAGCAATACAAATATTTTAAAATTATAATTCTATTTTTTTTATATACAAGTATTAAAAAAAACATTAAAATTCAAATTTTTTTAAAATCTCTTTTGAATTTAAAAAATAGTTGCAATTCTAATTTTAAAAGATGTAAATTATGTGAATATTCAAATGGTGAATATATTTTTTTGTTTAAATACTTTAAAATTTCACTTTGTTTTTTGCAAAATATATCTTCAATCATTTCACAAAAAACAACAATTCATTTTATCTTAGATCTATTAAGACTAATTTTATTATTGCTAAGTTTCAAAATAATAAAAACAAGATGAAAATCCTTATTATTTTTCAACTTTAAATTCACTTGGCTGATATATTTTTCATGTTTTGTTGGGCTATAAAAATCTTTTTTGTTATTCATAATTCTATTTTATTTTCTAATTAAAAATAAAAAAATAATCAATACTTTTTCAATAAAATTAAATTCTTTTTCTTGCTGAATAAATTTTCTTGTAAATTAAATCTGTATGAAAATCATGTTTCAAAAATATTTCAAATTCTGAAAAAGATTTTAGAATATATAAATTATTTTTTCTACAATTTTTGATATAAAACTCATAAAAATGATCGAAATTATCAAACTTTTGTTTTGAAACAAATCAAAATTCGATAATATCCATTCCTATTGCATTTGCAATATCTGCAATATAAATATACTTATTGTTTTTTGCAAATAAATCTTGAGGAAATGATTCAAAAATTTTTATAGAATCAACTACATACAAAGAATTCATGAGTAAAATCAAGTTAATATTATATTTTTTTGAAAAATCAACAATCATCTTTTTGACTTTTTCTTCATCACTAAAAAGTGTTGGTCCAAAAACTTTTAAAGATTTTTTGATTCTCTCTAAACTATCATTTTGTTTAAAGAGGTATGTTTCTTTAAACAATAATATTTCTTTTAATTCTTTATAAAAAGTTTCTCTTTGTTTAATACCTACATGCTGTCCTTTTGCAATAGGTTTTAAAATATTAAATATTAAATTCAAATATTCAGAAACAGGATATTCAGATTCTAAAATTAAAATTTTTTCATAGTCTATATTTTCGTTCATTCATTTTGTAAAAAATCTTATTTCTTTAAAATCATTTTTTATCAATTTTTCGTTTTTAATCTTTTCATAAAATTTTACAAAAAATTTATAAAAATGAAAATCTATTTTATCTATAATAAATTCTTCATAAGAATTAATGTATTGAATTAATTCACGATTTTGAAAGACTTTTGACTTTTCACTTTTTACCTTTACTAAAGAAGTAGTAAAGTTATTGATTGTTTCATTAGAGACAAGTAAAATTTCAGAGGAATTTTTTTGAATAGTTTCTCATGATAAGAAAGATAAATCATTATCAAATAAAAAACCCATGAAATTTATTAGAGTACTTTTATATTCCTCATAAGTTAAAAAAGTACCAATTTTTTTGTACTTTTTAAAGTGTAAATCAATAATTTTACTAATATTTTCACTTAATAGGAAACTGTTCATGTTAATTTACTTCAAATAATGCTTCTTTTATTGAATCAATTTCTTTGTCAATTTTTGCAAATAATTCTTCATTTTTAACAAATTTTAAATCGTTTAACAAAATATCATATTTGTCTTTTTCTTCTAAAGCTAATAAAATAATTTTAGCCAGTGGTTCGTTACTAGATTCTGAAATTAAGAAAAAATCAAGTAATTTGGTGAATTCAATGTATTCTGTTTCCATTTTTTTAGATCTGCTTTCCATAAACAAAAAAACAAAAGGAATAATTCTCTCGTGTTTTTGAATTAATCTATAGAAAAATTCCGAAGCATTTAATTCAAATCCTCAATAGTACTTTGAACTATAAACAATAATATTATCTTTATGTTCAAGAAAAATATTTTGAGGAATATTATCTAATTCTTCAATGAAAAAGGGAAAACTTAAAAATTGAAAAAGTCTTAGAAAACTAATATTGTATTTTTTAGCAAAATCTAAAGACATTTTTAAATCTTCATCATCTTTAGTTAATTTTAAATTTTCTAAATTTTCTTTATCATATTCTTGAACTGATTTTAATTTCAAATTATATTTTGTTTCATTATGGATAAATGTTTTCTGAAAGTGCTTTTGATTTTTAGTAAGTTCATTGTAAAATTCATTTTTTTCTATCTGCTTCATTTTTTTTAAAGGCATTAAAACATCTTTGATAATTACTAAAAAATACATGATTGGATCTGAAATATATTTTAGATATTGTAGCAAAATTTCACTATCAAAAATTTCTGTTAATCATTTTGATCATTTTTTCAATTCAACAATCTTAAGATCAAAAGAACTTAAAGCCTCTAAAGCTTCTAGAAGTTCAAAAAATTGTTTTTTATTTACTAAATCTAGATATTTTTCATTTCTATTTAAGGAATGAAAAATATCAAATGCACTTTTATTTATTTTGTTTGTGTAATTTTTAGAAAAATTTTCATAATCTAATTTTTGAGAATTTTTATATAGAAAAAATCCTAAATTTCCAGATCAATATTGACTAAATTTTATATTCTTATTTTTTAGTCTTTCAATTATTGATTTTATTCTAGTTTTAAATTCATCTTTACTTAATTCACTTGTTTTATTTTTTAGTACTAAATCATAAATAAAGTCTAATTTGTCTTCAAAATTTTGTTCATTATATTTCATGAAATCATTTTACCATTTTATTAAAATTTCATTTCAATATTTTTAATTGCAATTAGTGATTCATAAGGATCTAAAAATTTAACATTTTCATCATATTTCTTATTACTATATGTTGTTACTAATACTTTGTATTTTTTTGAGATAAAAATTTTAGTAGGTTTTGAACTAAAATTCAGAAGAATTTTAATATTCTTATTTTTGTTTTTATAGTTTATTTCAAAAGCATTTTTATTAAAAATATTGTATGAAATATTGTATTTAAAATTGCTCATTATATCAATCATTTTTTCATTATTTTTTAATCTCAAAAGCATTAAATAAAAATTCCAAATGGAGGATTTATTATTTTCCAAATCTTCTAAATTAAATTTTTTGTATTGAAATGACAAGTTCTTTCTTTCAAGATTTGAATTAAAACCTGCATTCTCATTGCTGTTTCAATTAAATACTGTGTTTATGTTTGTTGGATGAATAAAATTTCTATAATCTTCTATATTTTTTTTAGTTCAGTTTCTATTTTTCAATTCCATTCGTTTAATTAATCAATTTTTACTTACATTATTTTTGTAATTTATATTTTTAGACCTTAAAGAGCCTATTTCTTCTCCGCTAAAAATAAGAAAGTCATTTTTGATAAGAACTTGAAATAAAAAAAATCCTTTCATTATGTTTTCTGAATATAAATTTTCTTTTCCATTTCTAGAAAAAAATCAACCAAAATCATCATTATTCAAACTTAATACAACAAAATCTCAATTATTTTTTGAATTTATTTTACGCAAATGAGTTCTTCAATTTGTACTAATTTTTTTTTCGTTTTTAATACCTATGTAAGATAAATTATAAATTATTATTTTTTGAAAAATTTTAGATTTTTCAACTTTTTGAATGTTAGAAAAATCAAAATTTTTAAACTCACCCAATACATAAGATTTTTCATTAATTTTCTGAATAGCATTTTTATATAAATTCAACAAATTTAAGTTATTATCAAAATTTTTGCTATTAAAAAGAATATCTAAGTTTTCAAAAATAAAAAAATTAAATCCAATATTTAAAAAAAATTTTGCCATTATTTCGAATTTAGAAAAATTAGATTTTAGATTATTATCTAGAGAATTTTCTTCCACTAAATAAAAATCATTAGTATCATTTACTACAGGATTTTTGCCATTATTGTAAAATTTTTGAATTTTTAAAAAGATACTATATTCATTATTCAAATCAGAAACATCAAATTTTACTCCAACATTTATTTTTTTAGACTTAAAAAAATAAATTAAATCAATTAAACTTTCTAGATATCCCTTGCTATCAAAAATTTTTTTCAAATCAGTGTTATTTTTTACATCATAAATTTTTAGTAAATTTGGAAAAACCACATTATCAACTTGAAATTTTTGAAAATATTCTTTTTTCTTTAAAAGTCCTT
The DNA here is from genome assembly GCF_000008365.1 of Mycoplasma mobile 163K. Classification (GTDB taxonomy): domain Bacteria; phylum Bacillota_I; class Bacilli_A; order Mycoplasmatales; family Metamycoplasmataceae; genus Mycoplasma_J; species Mycoplasma_J mobile. Next base: position 452,182 of record NC_006908.1, on the reverse strand, counting down.
CAAAATCACCTTCATTTGTATTGTTAGAATCATAAAATAATGAAGGTCTTAAAAAATAAAATAGTTCCTTTTTTTTGCTTTTCATATGTAAAATTATAAATCAATTTTAAATAAATCTAAAATTAGATTTTTTATACCTATTATTTCGTCAATACTACCATTTTTTATAGCAAAATCTAGTTCAGCATTTTTACTTATTAGATAAACAAGATTTTTATAACCAATTTTTTTTAAGAAATCAAAAGCCTTTCGAAGGCGAAAATGATGTATGTTATATTGTTCTTCAATTTTTTTTAAATTTTTTCCTAATTGAAAGTTTGTATGAATTAGAAAAGATAAATTTAAATGAGAATTCAATTGTCCTAATAATTGTCCTATTTCTTCATAATTTATAATTTTTTCTTGTAATGTTTCGTAAATTTTTTTAAAATCAAATTCATTTATTGCATTAATAAAACTAAAAGCATCACTTTCAAAATAATCTGAAGTTTCTGAAATTACAATTTCTTTTGTGATATCTTTTGTCAGTAAAAGAAGTTTATCGATTTCTTGGATGATAATTCTTAAGTCATTAGGAACTTTTAAAATAAATTCAATAATAGCTTCATGAGAAATTGTTCCCTTTTTCGCAACTATAATTTTTTCAATCACACTTATAAGTTCTTTTGGGTTATATTTTTTAACATTATCAACTTTTGAATTATTGAGTAAAAAATGAATTAAAGAATTTTTATTATTAATTTTATCTTCTTCAAGTAAAAAAATAATTTTATATTTGCTATTGATATTTTCTAAAGAACTAATCAATATTTCAGATAATTTTTTATCCTCTTTTTTTAACAATCACAAGTTTTTTACAATTATTGTTTTTTCATTACTAAACAAATCATAAGATTCTATTTCATTTATTAATTCATAAATATTGGACTCTTCATCAAAAATTATAGGTTCTGTTTTACTTTTGGATATAAGCTTTTTAATTTGATTTCAAATCAAGTAGTTTTCGTTACCATAAATAAAATACATACGTATAGTATAAAGTAAATTACAACAATTCAATCATGTTGAATATTTAAATTTAATTGAACTGAAGTAGAATTTAGAAAAATAAGTAGATAGTCAAAAAGATAGAAAATATAATTTAATAAAAATTTAAACGGCATTAAAATAAATGAAAATACATAGAGTACAGCAACAATTGGAGAAAGGATAAAATTGTAAAAAATAGAGAACATATTAAAAGATTTATTTATGTGCAAATTGAACAAAATGGAAGCAAAACCTATAAAAATTGAAAAAAAGAAGAATTTGAAACTTTTATTTTTAAAAGATATTACATTTAAGGCATAAATTAATAATACAAGAGCAAAACTGAATAAAAATGATAGTGAATAAATAATATAAAAATTAAAGAGAAATAATATTGCAAAAATGAATATTAAAATTTCCAATTTGCTAAATTTATTTTTTAGAATTTTTTTATTAACATAATGAGCAAAAAGAAATAATAACGACCTAAGAGAAGAAATATTAAAATCAAGAATATACAAATAAAATATTAACATTGAAAAAATAAATAAGTTTGCTAAATTTTCATTTATTTTTAATAATTTAAATCCTTTGTTAAAGATAAAATACAAAATATTAAAGTGAAAACCTGATATTACAAATATATGAATCATATTTAAATCTTTAATTTTTTCAACAAAAATTTGATTTACATTACTTTTGTTTCCAATAATTAACAAATTCATATAAGTTTTGTAAAAAATTTCTGAATCATTTAAATAATTTTCAATAATTTTTCTTAAATTAAAAAATTCATTTTTTTCAATAATCTTAAAATTGATAATTTCATGATGAATTTGATTAGATTTTAAATATAATTCAAATTCAGCATTATCTAATTTAATAAGAGATCCTTGAATATGGTAAAAAAAATTTTCTAAAAGTATTTCTTTTGTTCTTAAATAGTAGATTTGATTTTCAATTGAAATAAAATATCCTCCTTTGATTTTATTTTTTACAAAAAATGTACCTTCAATGTTTTTTTCAATTAAAAATGAATCATATCAAAAAAATTTTACCAAAACAACAAAAAAAGAAATTCCTGTCATAAGCATAAATCTTTTAAAATCGAACATTAAAATTATTGAAAATAATATACAAGTTACAATTCAAAATATTGAGAATTCATTCAACAATAAAAAAATAATCACAGGAATTAAAATTGTTAATAAGTTAAAAATTAAATAATTAAAAATTCTTTTAATTTCTCTAAAGTTTTTGGCCCAATTCCCTTTATAAGAGATATTTCATTTCATGTTTTTAACTCATTTCTTTTTTCTAAAATTTCAGTTGCTATTTTTAAATTAATCCCTCTTGATGTTATTTGGGAAACATGAATTAATTTTGAAATTAAAATTTTTTCATTTTCTTCTAAAGTTTTAAACGGAAGAAAAATTACCATGTTATTTTCAATTTTATTGAGTAAATTCAATTTAGAAAAATCAGCATTTTCAAAATATTCATTTTCTCTTAAAACATCTAAAATTGTAATTTGTGTATCAAAAATTCTAATTCCTGGAAATTTAAATGCACCTTTAATTTCGATTTTAATTTTGCTTTTACTATCAAAATCTTGCCTTTGAGTTTGATTAATTCAAATAAAAGATCCTGTTGAAGCAAATAAACAAAATAAAAATGAATATAAAAAATAAATTCGCTTCACAATATTAAATAGCTTTTATAAGTAAAAAATCTTAAAAAAACTTATAATAAAAAAGCACTTAGTCAATTGCTGTATTTTTAATATAGAGGAAAGTCCGCGCTAGCACTTGCTGAAACGCAAGTAAAGATCATGTTAAGTCTAATAAACTTAAGCCTAGACGACAAGTGCCACAGAGACGAGCTTATTAATTTAAGGTGAAACGCGGTAAACTCCGTGAGCTAGAAACCCAAATTATGGTAGGGGAGCTTTCAAAAGGGAATCGAACTAATTGAAAGAAGTTTTAAACTTAGATAAATAATTGACGCTACTTTTGTAGAACAGAACGCGGCTTATTAGTGCTGATAAATACCTTTTAGGTATTTATCTTTTTTTATCTTTTAGCTATCAATCAATTAAGATATAATTTTAATATTAAAATTTTAAGGAGAAACATGGATTTAGTTTTAAAAACATCTAATGTACTAGGGACTCAAGGGAGTGGAACAAATAATGTTGTTTGAGTAATTTTTGGTTTAATTGTTGCTCTAGCTGCGGGATTTTTTTTATTTACTTTTTTAAGAGATAAAAGAAAAAAAAGAATTATTAGAGAAGATAAAATTAGAAAACTTATTAAAAGTGAAATTATTCAACAAGAAATTATTTTAGAAATTAATAATTTGATCACCTTAAACAAACAAGCTTTAGATGAGTTTATTCCTTCTATAGGTAAATTAAAAATGTCAGAAATTAATGATATTTCAAAAAACAAATTAAAGGAACTAACAGAATCAGAAAAATACTTTAAATATATTAAATCTCAAGATGAATTTAAAGATTTTCAAAATCATTTACAAAATTTATCCCAAAATAAAGCAAATGTTTGAGAAAAAATTTGCTCAGAATCACTTGATTTTTTCAAAAATAAGTTTGAAAAAATTGATTGAAACGATGAATTAAAAGAATATAATTTAAAAAGTAAAAATCAATTAGAAAAACTATTTTTTTTAAAAAATAATAATGATTTAGAAAAGACAGAATAAAAATGAATTTAGCAAACAGAATTACAGTTTTTAGATTGATTATTTTTTTCCCTTTTGTTATTCTTTTGAGTCTTTTTTACTTTTTCAGATCTCAAAATGAATACTTATATAGTGCTGCAGCAATTTTTGTTTTAGCAATGTTTAGTGATTTTCTAGATGGTTATATTGCAAGAAAGCAAAATACAATTACAACATTCGGAAAACTTTTTGACCCTTTAGCTGATAAAATTATTACAAATACAGCCTTAATTGCTCTTAGTGTTTTTGGATATTTACCAATTTTTGTAACAGCTTTATTTATTGCTAGAGATATTATTGTAGATGGTTCAAGAAATATAGCTGCAGCCAATAAAATTGAAATTGCAGCTTCAATTTGAGGGAAATACAAAACAATTATTGTTTCAATAGGAGTTTCAATTGTTTTATTTCTTGCTCCTATTTTTAATACAAATAATATTATTATGCAAATAATTAATATTCCAATTTATATTGGTTTGATACTTTCACTTGTATCTGGAATCCAATATTTATCTAAAATAAAAGAATATATAAACGCTAAATAATTATAAAAATAAAAGATATTAAAAAAACTCATTTCAAATGAGTTTTTTTAATATCTAACGATCATTACGTGCTTGGAAACCTTCAACTTTTTTGTTTTTATAAAATCCACAGAACATACATGTACGGTGTTGTTGGATTTTCTGTGAACAATTAGAACATTTTACAAGATTTTGGATATCTAAAGCATGATGCGAACGACGTAGACGTTTACGTTGTTTTGATGTTTTACGTTTTGGTACTATTGCCATGTTTTTCCTTAAATTCTTTAAATTTTATTTTATTATAACATTTAAATATTAATTTTTGAAAACTTTTATTTATTTTTATAAGATTAATTTTTGTATAATTTTAATCATGGCTATCGGAATCATTGCGGAATACAATCCCTTTCATAATGGACACATTTACATGATAAATTACATTAAAAATAAGTTTCCTAATGAAGAAATTATTGTTTTTATGAGTGGTAAATATACTCAAAGAGGAGAAATTGCAGTTGCAAGTTTTGAAACAAGAAAAAAATATGTTCTTGAAGCAGGGGTTTCTAAAGTTTATGAATTGCCCTTTGAAACAAGTACTCAAGCAGCACATATTTTTGCTCAAGGAGCCATTAAAATGCTTTATGAATATAATGTTGATAAATTGATTTTTGGTAGCGAAACTAATGATATTGATTTATTTTATAAAATTGCAAATACTTTGAAAAATAATGAACAAGAATATAACTTAAAGCTTAAAGAATTTTTAAAACAAGGTTTAGGTTTCCCTAATGCAAGTTCTTTGGCTCTAAAATCATTAGTTGGTTATGAAATAGTCATGCCAAATGATATTTTAGGATTAGAATATGTTAAGGCAATTGTTAATAATAATTACAATATCCAAGCTTATTGTTTAAAAAGAACAATTAATTTTCACTCAGAATTTACCCTTGAAAATTTTGCTTCTGCTTCATATTTGAGAACTTTAATTTATAAAAGCGAAGATATTTCAAAATATTCACCAATGATTTTTGAAACAATTCCAGATCGAATTGAAAATTACTATGAAGAATTTAAACAAAAAGTTATTAGTACTTCAAAAGAAGAATTAGCTAAAATTTCTTTAATTTCAGAAGGTTTAGAAAATAGATTTAAAAAAATTGTGCTTGAAGCACAAGATTATGATTCTTTTGTGAATAAAGCAAATAGTAAAAGATATACATCTAGTAGAATTAAAAGAATAATGCTTTACATACTTTTAGATATCAAAAAATAGTTTATTTATCTAAATCATTTTTTAAATTTTTTTGTGATAAATCAATATCAATTTTAGTTTTTTCATTATGAACAATAATTGTTGTTGATTTATCAACAAAAAGAAAGTTGTAATCTTCTCTGGTAAAATCAGCTAGATATTTTTTCTCAATTTCCTGATTTTGTTTAATTTCTTTTCTTGAGAATAAATTACTTATTTTTCATTTCATATTAATCATTATACTTTTTCTTGCTTATTATTTTTATAACTCAATCCTTAAATATTCCAACTCATAAAATTAAAAGTAATAAAAAGATCGAACCAACAACAACATAAATATCAGCAAAATTGAAAATTCCATTATTTATTGAGCCGACAAAGAAAATATCTTTTACTTTCCCACCAAAAATTAGTCGATCCATTAAATTTCCTAAAGTTCCTGAAAATAAAAGAATTGAAGAAGTAGTTAAAAAACTATTTTTAGAAAAAATAATTGCTATTGATAAAGGAATCAAGAAGAAAAAGCTCAATATTTGAATACCAGTCGAATCAAGTGGAATTGAAGAAGTTAGACCTTCATTTTCAAGTGAATAAATTCCAAAAATTCCTCATTGAAAAGCTATTACTCTATTACCTGTAAAAGGCCTTTCTCCAACTTGAAAAAAAATTGATTTAAAAATTTGATCCATTGCTATTAAAAAAGTAAATAAAAAAAGAAAAGTAAGTAAATTTTTAAAAACAGTTTTTTTATTGATATTTCAAAAATCTAAATTATTTTTTTTTATAAAATTTTTCATATTATTTATTTTATATTTTATTAATATAAATTTTAAAAATTCATGTCTTTATTTACTTCTTCATGTCCAAGTTGAGAAATTGCAATTTCTCTATAGAATTCATTATTTTTTAATAAATCTCTATGTTTTCCAAAATTAATTATTTTACCTTTATCTAAAACAAAAATTTGATCTGCATTTTTAATTGAGTTAATTTTTTGAGAAATAATAATAACACTTGTATCTTTTTTTTGTTTTAAAGTTTCTTGAATTCTTTGCTCTGTAAAATTATCTAAAGCAGAAGTTGATTCATCTAAAACTAATATTTTGGCTCTTTTAATAAAAGTTCTAGCAAGTGAAACTCTTTGCTTTTGTCCACCACTTAAATTTGTTCCTCTTTGATTAATTTTTTCTTCAAGTTGAAGCTTCCTTTTTTCAATAAATTCTCAAGCTTCAGCATTTTTTGCGGATTCAATTAATAAAGCCTCAAAATTTTTTGATTTTAATTCTTCGTCTTCAAGTCCAAAAGATATGTTTTCTCTAATTGTTCCATTTAATAAAATAGGTTTTTGCGAAGCATATGCAATATTTCTATTTAATGCCCTTTTTGAAAAAACATTTATATTTTCATCATTAATCAAAATTTGACCTTTAATTGGATCATATTCTCTTGTCAATAAAGCAGCAAGTGAAGATTTTCCACTTCCAGATGGTCCAATAAAACCAATTGTTTGCCCTGGTTTTATTTCTAAAGAAATATTTTCTAAAACATAGTCTTCAGAATTTTCAAAGTATTTAAAATATAGACTATCAAATTTTATTTTAGCTTGCTTTATTTTTTCATCTTTTAGTCCATACGAAATTGCCGGTTTATGTTTAATAACTTCAAAAACTCTGTGTGCTGGAGCAATAGAACTACTTAAACCTTTTATAACAAAAACAATAGTTGCTAAACCAAACAAAATTAGTTGCAAGATTTGCACATAAGGAATAACAAGTTCATTAACTTTGTTTGGTATAAAAGCTGAACCAATTCAAATTAGTGAAACAATACTTAAATTAATAATCAAATCAATAAAAGGTGCTGCAAGAGATATAATCACATTTCCATTAAAAGAATTTTTAGAAAGAATTTGACTTTTAGCAAAAAATTTTTGCTTTTCACTTTCTTGAAGATTAAAACTTTTTATAATTCTAACCCCTAAAATGTTTTCCTTTGTATTTTTATTTATTTCATCAATTGATTTTTGCATTTTTGAAAATCAAGGTAATGATTTAAAAAATAACACTATAACAAAAATAATAATAAAAGGAATTACAATTGCAAGAATGATTGATAAGTCTAAAGATAAAATTAAACCCGAAACAATTCCTCCACTTAAAACAAAAATTCCTCATGGCAATCAATTAAGTAATAAAATTAATCCAGATTCAATTTGTTTAGTATCAGTTGTTATTCTTGTTAATAAAGATGATTGAGTAAATTTATCAATATCAGCAGCACTAAAATTTTGAATTTTTTCAAAAAGTTTAGATCTTAAAAAACCTGAAAAATCTGTTGCAACTTTAATAATTATTAAAGAACTAGACAAAAATAAAAATGCATCTATAACAATTACAACTATAAATAATGAAAGATTAAGATTAATAACATCTCTATTTACATTAGGAATTTTTCCAACTTCTCCAAGTAAAGTTCGGGCTAAAAATGGAATTGTAAAAGTTAAACTTATTTCAGTGGCTAAAAGGATTATTGAAAAAATAATTCAAGATCATCTTTTTTTACCAGCTATAGTTAAAATTTTTATCATATTATATGTGCTTTCTCTAATATTCAATTATTAATTCGAATTTTAAGCAACTTTAATAAAGTATAACTAAAAAATTTTTAAATAAATTTCAATTTCAAATTTTAATTTTTATAATTTAATATGAAGTTTTAGACTTTTTACATTACAATTATCTTATATAAATATTATTAAAAAGGAGAACCCATGAAAATTCAAAAAGTTTTAGTTATTAAATCTAGTATGACTGAAAATCTTCCATCAGGATCTTTTTCTTCAGCATTAAGTGATAAATTTATGGAATATTATAGAAAAGAAAATCCAATAGATAAAATTATTGAGTTAAATTTAAATGATCAAAAAGATTTAATTTCTCTTAGTTCGCAAAATTTCAACACTTTTTTTACAGATGGAGTTTCTGATAAATATATCGATCAATTAAAATCAGTAGATAAAGTTGTTATCTCATCACCTATGACTAATTTTAATTACACAGCATTGTTGAAAAATTATTTAGATAGAATTTTAGTTGCTAACAAAACATTTTCATATAAATATTCTAAAAAAGGTGAAGCAATAGGTTTATTACCACATTTAAAAGTTCAAATTTTAACAACTCAAGGAGCACCTTTAGGATGATATACTTGAGGTGATCATACAAAAAATCTTGAAGGTACTTTTGAATTTATTGGTGCTAAAGTTGCTAAATCAGTTGTAATGGATGGTTTAAAAACACCACAATATTCTTCATTAAAAGCTCCTGAAGCTTTAGATTTATTTGATAAAGTAATTAAAACTGCTGCAGAAAACTTTTAATTTAATATAAGATAATAAAAAATGCTTTTGGCATTTTTTTATTTTCATTTATTTTTTTGTTATTTAAATATATGAAAATAAAAGTGCAAAATGATCTTAAAGAATGTGGTTTAGTTGTTATTCAAAGTTTTTATAAATATTATTTTAAAACTTGATTAGATATTAATTTTTTAAAAGCAATTTCTAAATTTAATCAAAAAGGCTTAAGTATTTATGATTTAAATTTATTGGCAAAACAGATCAATTTGAAAACCACTTCTTATGAAATAAAATATAGTGATTTTCAAAATTTAAAAATTACTAAACCAATCATTGTGTTATTAAAAGAAAACAATTATATCCATTTTGTAATTGTTGAAAAAAAATCAAATCATAATTACTTAATTTTAGATCCGATTGAAGGGAAATATTTTCTTGATGAAAAAAGTTTTGAAAAAATGTATTTAAATATAGTAATTGAAGTAGAAAAATTGAAGGATTTAGTCATTGTTGAAAAAGTTAAATCTAATTTTAAATTAGAAATTAAAAATTTCTATACTTCATGAAATATTTTGCTTTCTATTTTTATGTTAATTTTCTCCTTTTGTTTTACTTTTTTGCTTAAAATAATTTTTGAAGAAATTTTCCCTTCAAAAGATGAAAATCTTTTATGACAGATAATTATTTTATTTTTTTGAATAAGTTTTTTAAACATAGTTTTAAATTTAATTAAAAAACTAATTATTTCAAAAACAATTAATAAATTAAGTAAATTGAATTTGGGTATTTATTTTCAAAAATACAATACTTTAAACTTGAATTATTCTAACAAAATAACAAATATAGATCATTTAAAAAGAATAGAAATTTTAGATTCTTATATCAATTTTAAGACTAATTTAAATTACTTTTTAATTGTAGAATTTATCAATTTAATTGCCTCTTCCATTTTTTTAATTTACATTAATTGAGAAATTTTTATTATTTCTTTTTGTGTTGGATTTTTGATTTTGAACACAAATTTTTTATTCAATAAAATATTAAAAAATAATTATGTAAAAATTCAGAAATCAAACATAAATTTCTCAACATCAATAATAGATAAAATATATTCAAAACAAGAATTAAAAAATTCTACCCAAAATCAATTTTTAGATAATAAAATAAATGAATTCAAAATAGAATTAGTTAAATCAAATTTTAAATTTTTACTAAAATCCAATTTCAAAGAATTTCTCTTGAAAACAATTAGTTCTTTAAGTTCTATTTTAATTATTTATTTAATGAGTTTAAGAGTGATAAACAATTCAATTTCTTTAGGAGAATTGTTATTGTTTTTGAGTGTTTTTAATTTTTTTCTGAATCCTTTTTATAGTTTTAGTGATTTGATTAGTGAAATTCCACTACAAAAAGAGAATAAAAAAATTCTTGATTTTATTTTAAATGGCCAATTTGAAAAGAATTATTCACAAAAACCTATTGAAAAAATTAACTCAATTTCTCTTAAAAATTTTTCTTTTTCTTATACAAGCGAGCAAGAAATTTTTAAAAATATAAATTTTTATTTTGAAAAAAATTTACAATTAAAAGGACCTAATGGATCAGGGAAAAGTACACTTATGAAAATAATTGCCCTAAGTAATCTTGAAGATTTTTCAAAAATTTTAGTGAATGATCTATCAGTAGATAATTATGATATTGATTCAGTTAGAACTAATATTTTATACCTGTATAATGATTTTTATTTTTTCAAGTCCACTTTAATTGATTTTGTAACTTTAAAAAATCTTGATTATTTAAATACTTTTAATTCAAATATTATCCAATTTAATTTAATGGAATTTTTAGATAGATTGAATCTTAATTTAAATACTCCAATTGAATCAAACGGAATCAATTTATCTTCAGGTCAAAAACAATTAATTTTATTATTAAGATTATTTGTAAAAAAATTTGATGTAATTTTATTAGATGAAGTTTTTGAAAATCTTCAAAGTAGTATCTTTTATGAAATAAGTAAAATAATAAAAGATTATCAAAATCAAGCTATTTTTTTAGAAATTTCACATAATGAAAATTTTCTTTATAAAGGAAATGAGCTTTACATATAATGAAAAAAAGTAGAATTTCTTTTTTTGTGTTATTAATATTTATTTTACTTATTAGTTTAATCACTACATATTTCTTTTTAACTTTTAATTTAAGAAAAGTAATAATTACAACTGTGAATATTGATAATCAAAAAATTGAAGCAATTATTTCAAATGATAATCTTAATTTTTTAGATTCATCTAAAAATATCTATTTGAATATTAATAATAATTGATATGAAATAACTTTTTTTGAAATGAAAAAAATAAATGAAAGTTTTTTTGTAGCATCATTTTTTTCAAAACAGGATTTCAATTTTATTCAAATTAATAATTTAAATACATTTTTAAAAATAGATAATATTCCTTTATATGAACATTTAATAAATTTTATATAATATAAATCATGGAAAACAATTTGAACTTATGCAACCAAACTAACTATAGATTTAGATACAAAAAGGATTTTCAAAATATTCTAGATGAAATTGCACTTTTTTTCAAGGAAAAACTTCCCTTAGAATTAGATTTGAATATTGTGGATAATATTTTAATTAAAAAAATCTCTAAACAATATTATAAAAAAGATAAAGAAACAGATGTTTTATCTTTTCCTAGTGAATTAGCAAATATGAAAAATGCTTTAGGATTTTTTCATATTGGAGAGATTTTTTTAAATTATGAAAAAGTTATTTTGCAAGCAAAAGAGTATAATCATTCATTAAAAAGAGAATTTTGTTATTTATTTACTCATGGAATTATTCATCTATACGGTTATGACCATGTTAAAGAAAATGAAGCAAAAGAAATGAATGCTATAGTTGAATCAATTATGCAAAAATTAAATATTAAAAGAAGAAAATAATTTATTTTCTCTATTATTAAATTTAAATAACTTATAATTTTAATATGGAAAATAAATACGGGGATATTTTTAAAAAATTAAAAAATCATCTAGATAAAGCTTATGCGAGATATTCAAATTTTCATGTTGCTGCAATTGTTGAAAAAAACAACAAACAATATTTTGGATTTAATATTGAAAACTCTTCTTATCCAGCTGGGATTTGTGCAGAAAGAAGTGCTTTATTTGCTTTTGCAAATGATCATGATTGGTCTTTTAACAAAAATCATAAAATAGATGCAATTTATATTATTTCAAATCTAAATGATTACATTGTACCTTGTGGTATGTGTTTGCAAGTAATGTCAGAATTTTTAACAAACGAAACACCAGTTATAAGTTTTAGTATCAATAAAAAAGTTAAAGAATTTAAATTTAAAGAATTGAATCCATACCCTGTAAGAAGCGAGTTTCTTTTTGAACAAAAAAATTAGAATTTTAGTTAGTACAATTATCGGAAAACCAAATGCCGGTAAAAGTTCTCTTTTAAACTCTCTTTTAAAAGAGAGTGTTTCAATTATTAGTAATAAGCCTCAAACTACAAGAGATCAAATTACAGGAATTTATTCAGATGAAGCAAATACAGAACAATTTGTTTTTACTGATACTCCAGGAATTCATAAATCAAAAACTGAATTAGGTAAAAAAATGAATGAATATAGTTACAGTTCTATAAAAGATATTGACTTAGTTTTATTTTTAAGTCCAATTGACTATGAAGTTGAAGAAATTGATTTAGAAATTATTTCCAATTTAGAAAATGTAAAAAACAAAATTGCAATTGTTACAAAAATTGATTTAGCAAAAGATCATGCTATTGTTGAACAAAGGGCTTTATTTTTAAAAGAAAAAGGTTTTACAAATGTTTTAGCTTATAGCACTAAAAATGAAGCTACAAGAAATTTATTACTAAGTGAATTAAGATCATATTCATATGAAGGTTTTGCTTTATATGAAAATGATTATTACACAGATAAGCCAATGCGTTTTATTGCAAAGGAATTAATTAGAGAATCACTTTTAGAATCACTTGATCATGAAGTTCCGCATAATATAGCTGTTGAAATTGAAGAATATAATGAAGCTAGAGATGATCAATTAACAGAAATTAAAGCAGTTATTTATGTTGCACGAGATTCTCAAAAAGGTATTGTTATTGGTGAAGGTGGTAAAATGATCAAATCCATCGGAATGAAATCAAGAAAAAAAATTGAAGATATTTTACAAGAAAAAATAGTTTTAAAAACCAAAGTAAAAGTAAGCAAAAATTGAATCAATGATAAAATTTCTCTTAAAAAATTAGGGTATTAATTTAAAGTGAATTGTATATTTTAACACACAAATGTTATAATGTAATTTATATGAACATTTTATTGGAAAATTTTGGAACTAGATTAAAGGAACTAAGAAAAAGTAAGCAAATTTCTCAAAAGGAACTTTCGGAAAGTACCGGGATTGTAAGAGAGCAAATATCAAGAATTGAAAATGGACTTGTAAATCCAACTTTAGATACTTTACATAAAATAAGTTTAGCATTAAATATTTTCCTTCATGAACTATTAAATTTTGAAATTAACTCTAAAGAAAATTCAAAATTAGCAAAATTTACTTTTCCATTAAAACCTTTTGTTAAATGAGCAGGAGGGAAAACTCAATTATTAAATGTATTGGAAAAAGAAATTCCTAAAAATTTTAATACTTATTTTGAGCCTTTTGTTGGAGGAGGAGCTCTATTTTTAAAACTTCAACCTCTACATGCAGTTATTTCAGACTCTAATATTGATTTAATTTCAACTTATAAAAGTTTTCAAAGTAAAAAAAATTATAAAAAAATGGTCCATGAGTTGTTGAAACATCAAAATAATCACAACGAAAATTATTATTATAAAATTAGAAATTTAGATAAAGAACTTAATTTTGATAAAGAACTTAAATACATAAAAGCAGCAAGAATGATTTATTTGAATAAGTCTTGTTTTAATGGTTTATATAGAGTAAATTCAAAAGGTTTTTTTAATGTTCCTTCAGGTAAATATAAAAGAGTAAATGCTTATGATGAGTTTTTATATAAAAATTTAAATGAATATTTTTTAAAATCTAAAGTAAAAATTTTAAATCAAGATTATAAAAAAGTTATTTCTTTAGCAAAAGCTGGAGATTTTGTTTATTTAGATCCTCCATATGATACATTGGATGAAAAAAAAAATTTTACAACTTATACTAAAAATGCTTTTGGAAAAAATGAACAGAAACATTTGGCAGAAACATTTAAAGATTTAGATAAAAGAGGTGTGAAAGTAATGTTAAGCAATCATAATACTCATTTCATAAATGAACTTTATAAAGATTATAACATCAAAGTCATTCATGCCCGTAGAAGTATTAATTCTTCAAGTTCTGGAAGAGGAAAAATTGAAGAAGTTTTAATTACAAATTACAAAAATTAAATTGCTATTTGTAATTTAAAAAAAGGACAAAAAATGAAAAAAAACTTTGAAAAATGACTTGAAACTATGAAAGAATCTATTTCAACATGAAATTATTTTGTAGATTTTGAAAAAGTGAATGAAAATATTAAAATTTTAGAATCAGAATTAATTTTGCTAAATAGCTTAATAAAATCAAAAAACATTGAAGAAGATTTTGAAATTCTATTAAAAAATAATCGCAATATTTTGAAAGCAATTCCCTTACTTTTAGCTAAAAGAAACGGAAAAAATGATTCATTTAAAATATATACCAATGGAAAAATAAAGATTTTTAATTTTGAAAACATGTCACATAAAGCAAAAAATTATGCAAAATTAGACATTGATGATTATATAGAATTTATGAGAAAAACAGGTTTATTCAAGTTTTTAAAAGAAGGGAAAATAAGAAATTTATTAGATTATGCAAGAGGTGTCGAAGTTGGTTTAGATTCTAATGCCAGAAAAAATAGAACCGGTAAATTAATGGAAGATTTAGTAAGGGATCATTTAGCTAAATTAGATTTTATTGAAAATGAATCATTTTTTCAACAATTTTCTTATAAAAATTTAAAAGATCAATTTGATATTGATTTAACAAATATTAAAGATGCTTTTAAAGCTGAAAAACGATTTGATTTTGTTGTTAAAACAGAAAAATATATTTATGGAATTGAAACTAATTTCTATCATTCATCAGGTTCTAAACTAAACGAAACAGCAAGAAGCTATAAAACAATTTGAAATGAAACAAAAAATCATAGCAAATTTAAATTTATTTGAATCACAGATGGGAAAGGGTGACTTACATCTAAATCAAATTTAAAAGAATTTTTTAATGTTTACGATGGGATATTAAATATAAAAGATTTAGAAAATGGAAAATTAAAAGAATTATTAAAATAATTAGATTATTTTGGAAATAAAACATATTTATGAAAAGTTATGTTTTTTATTAATTCTATAAATTTATTTTTTGAATCTTCTGTGTTAATAATTTGATTAATATTCAAATTAAGTATTAAAGTTTGATTAATTTGTATTTCTCGTGAAATTAAAATAACTTCATAAGTTCCTTTTTCTTTTATTAGAACACTAACATCTCCTAAAAGTTGACTAATATACACTTTTTCTAAACCTGATTTATTACCTAAATTTGTAAAAAAACTTTCTCTTAAAGTTGGGACTCCACCAAAAACTTTATGTTGATTTGTTGAAATTCATAGAATTGTATCTAAATCAATTAATTCTTGTAAGTAATTTGCTTCATTAGAGCGATTTGTTGTTGAGCCATGATGATTAATTTGTAATAAATCTAATTTGATTAAATTATTTTTCAAGTAGCGTGGGTTGGTTTTTAAAATACTCAAAGTATCATCATTTGTAATTCCATATGAATCAGCTGTGAATAAGGCTCTAAAATTATTAATACTATAGAATAAATTAAAACTAATTTCATTAGCTTCTTTACCTAGTTCAGCTTGTCCTGTTAATGAATTAATACTATAATCTTTTGAAGGGGCAATAAAATTTAAAAAAGAATCATCACTAAAAGTTATTAAATCACTTTTTGGACTAATTTCTTGATACAAAATAGTTTTAGTCTTAATTTTATTTAATAAAATATCTAATTCATCTTGCATTAATTTTGCATTTCTACTTGTATTAATATTTGTACTAAGTGTTTGAAGTTTGATAAAATCATAATATTGATCTAAAGCTTCAGGGCGATTTGTAATGATATCAATTTCATTTGTATAAATAGCTTTAATTACATTTCTAAAAGTAGCAGTAGTAACATTATCATCAAAAGATACTAAAACTTGTGAATTAGTATGTGAAAATTCTGACATAATTTGGTCCATTGCTCCTAAATGATCGGCATCAGCATGCGACATAACAAAAAGATCAATTTTATCATTAATAAAAGTTTTATTTAAAGTAGGGTGCAATTTTTGAGCATAATTGAAAGTATGTACTTTATTGTTTGTGCTCTCTTGTCTAAAATTACCTGCATCAATTAAAATGCTATAAGAGCCATTAGTATCTATTTGATTAAAATTATTTGTTTTTAGTAAATTAGAATTTTGATATTGAATTAAATATGAATCACCTTGTCCAACATCAAACATTGTTAAATTTGAAGTTTCGTTACTAGTATCTAAATTTAAATTAGGACTTAAATAATTAGTTTTAAATTCTAAAGCTCTAATAATAGAATCATTAGGTTTAATAACTTCAGGAGTTGTGGTATCTGTTGTATTAGTAAAAGAACAAGCAACAATTGTTGCAGGGGTTATAAGAAGATAAGAAATGTTTGCTATTCCAAATAATACTTTCGTGTTTCTCATTTTAAAATCCTTTATTTTTTAGAATCATTATAAACATGAATTATTTTATAGAATACAAATAATTTATTTATTTTTTTACCATCATTAATTGAAATATTTTTATATTATTAATTTTTTTGAATACTTTTGAATTTTAATAATATGATTTTATTTTAGGTTTTACCATTTTCTAAAACTTAATATAAATTTACTTTCAATTTTGATTTAGATTCATAAATTTTAAATTGAATTTTCTATATTCATAATTTTTGTTTATTTTAAAATATTTTTTTAGATTTTCTTACATAAATAAATACTGAATTTTATATAATATTATTGAAGTAAAAGGCAAATTATTATATGCACACATATATTATGTTAAAATGTAAAAAAATTGATTATAATATTTCTATATTGATAGATTTAGTTATAAATTCCATTAATTTATTTTGTAATAAAATTTTATCAATTTCTAATTAAAATTAAATTATTTAATAAAAAAATAAGACAATTTTTTATATAATTACATTATGCAAATAAAAAAAATAAGTTTTGAAAATGTTAAAGTTTTCAATAATTTAGAATTAGAATGAAATAATCACACAGGAATTATAGGTATAATAGGACAAAATTCATCTGGAAAAACAATAATCCTTGAAACAATAGAATTAGTTTTTCAAATTATGAATATGGAAAAATTTTTAAATTCTAATCTTTTTTCTTATCAATCATTTTTAAATTATTTACAAAAAGATAATTTAGGATTAAATTTAATATCTTCATATTCACCTTTTTATATACATAAGAAAATAGAAAAATTCTTAAATATCTTATTTTTTGATAAAAATAAAAAATTTGTATTCAATATTTTTTTTCAAAATGGTGATAATTATAAAATGATAATTTCAAATCAAAATGAAAATGTATCTATTTTTCTTTATTTTAATGAAATATTAAAAGAAGAAATTTTAAATTTTAACAATTTTATAAGAAATTTTTATCTTTATTATTTTTCTTTTGAAACAAAAATTTTAAATTCAAAAGAAGAAATTGAAAAAATTTTTTTTGAACAAAATAAAAAAATTTCAAATTTTAAAAAGGAATATGAAATCTTAAATTTAGAAATAACCTATTTAGCTGAATCAAGACCAATAGATATTAGTAATTTTAATAATCGAATTAATTACATTTTCTATTTTTTTAAATCACAAAAAATAGAAGACCAATATAAAAAATATAAAGAGAAGTTTTTGAAATGAATGAAAATTTCAGACGCATGAATTGATGATTTTGAAATTCAAAATGATTTTTATTGATATTTTAAAAATACAAAAGGAGAACTAATAAATTGAAATCAATTATCTAAAGGAACTCAAAAATGAGCTGCATTTTTTTACGATATTATTAGTCGTTATTTACTTAAAGACAAAATTACTGTTAATAAAAATATTTTTTTCTTAATAGATGAAATTGAAAATTTTATGCATTTAAAACTTACTAAAACATTCATAGATTTAATGATTCAATATTTTGAAAACAATCTTAATAATTCTATTGGAAAAATTCACTTAATATACACAACACATCAACCTTTACTATTTGAAAATTTGAATTTGAATGAAAAACAAAATATCTATTTTCTAGAAAAGCATCAAGGATATTCTAAAATAAAAAAATATTCTTCATTAGATCAAAATTTCACTTATGAATATTTAGAAGAAAAAATAGGAACTCATCCTTTAGATAAAATAATTGATGATTTTTTAAAGGAAATGAATTAATGATGAAAGTACTTGTTTTAAATTTTGAAAATAATTCAAACAACAATTCAACTGAAGAATTTTATTTTAAAAAATTAAAATCTTTTAATAAAAATATTTTTTTTCAAAACTATAAAAATAATTTATCTATAGATAGTTCTATAAATTTAATATTAGCTATTTCAGATAATGATATTCAAAATTCAGATACTCATAATTTTATAAATTCAAAAATTGAGAAACATATTTCATCTATCAAAAATAGGAAAGAATATTTTAAAAAATATTCAAATCAAAATATAAAAAAAATTGTTATGCTACCGCCAGAAGGTTTGGCATTTGAATATTTTTTGGCATTTCATATTTCTGAAGAATTGAGCTTAGAAAAAAAATATTGAAAATACACTTAAAAAAAATTTAGGTGATAAATATTTAAAAAAAAATAATTTTCAAAATATTAGTAAAATATTAGATAAGAAAGATTTTTTTAAAATAAAGAGAATTTTTGGAAACAATTTAAAAAAATATGTAAGTCATCATTTTTTAGGTTATCAAGAATTTTATGATGAAATTCTTGATAAAATATCTTTTTAAAATAAATTTTGAATTTGGATTATTAGATGAAATATATTGAAAGTAATTTTATCTTTTTTATTAATAGCATTTATTCATTATAATAAGTAAATGTTAAAGTTTATAAAAAGTAGTACTAAAGAAAGTGAATGATTAAAAAATCCTAAAAATGAAATTTGCTTTGTAGGTAGAAGTAATGTTGGTAAGAGTTCTTTAATTAATGCCCTTTTTAAAACTAGAGTTGTTAAAGTAGGTAAAACTCCTGGTAAAACTAAATTAATTAATTTTTTTGAAGATGAAAGAGGTAATAGTGTAGTCGATTTACCAGGGTATGGTTATGCTAAATTATCTAAAGAAGCTCAATCTGAAATATCAGATATGATTTTTGAATTTTTAACAAAAAGAGTAGAAATTAAAAAACTCTTTTTGTTAATTGATTCAAGATTAGGTTTTACTCCAATAGATCAAGAATTTTATGATTTTTTAAAAGAAGCTCCTTTTGAAATAATTATTGTTGCAACAAAACGAGATAAATTAAATCAATCTCAAACTTATCAAATTAAAAAGTCTTTAGATGAACTAAAAGTAAAATATTTTTTAGTCTCAATTACTAAAAAAGAGTTTTTACAAGATCTTGTAAATAATTTATTTAATTAAAAACACGAAGTTTATTCGTGTTTTTTTGTTTTGTTAAAATCATCATCAATTTTTTCTTTTGTAATTTTTGCATCAGTTTTCATTTTTGCTTCTTCATCAATTTCTAAATAATTTAAGATTTTATTTAATAATTCATTTCTATTCATTTCTTCATGTCCTGAAATGAATAGTTTTTCTGCTAATAAATGTAATTGTTCAGTAGAAAGGTCTTCAAGCTTTTCTCGATTTTTATTTTGAGAAGTTTTAGATTCTTCGTTAGAATTATAATCATTTGCTTGATTAGTATTTGAAGTATTTCTTGAAGTATTTGTTTGAGCATTGCTAAACATACCATTAAAAATATCCATCGGACTAAATCCTTGAGCATTGCTTGTAAAATTACCATTTTTCTTAAATTCTTCAAGCTGATCTTTTTGTTTTTGTAAAAAGTACGATCTTTGAAAATTAGCTTTAAAACGTTTAATTTTTGAACTAGGATAAAAGTAAAAGATAATTGAGAAAATTCCTAAAAATAATCTAAACAAAACTATTGGATTTTCAATTGCCATTCCAGCTGGTAAAAAAATTGAACCAATAATAATTAACATTCCAAAAAGAGCCATGATTGTAAAAATTGTTGTATTTAAAAATCTTAAACTTTGTTTTTTATTTGAAGTAATAAGTGAGTAAATAAAAAATCCTAAAAGCCCTATCATTAATAAAAGAAATAAAATTGGAATTAATTGAAAGTATAACAAATAACTCGTCCTTAAATCATTTACTCTTTGATCGATATTAGTAATTGGTGGAGTCATTCCATTTAAAGATTCTCTATAATTATTTAAAATACTTTCAACATTTAAAAAAGAAACAACAATGTAACCAATTGTTACCGCACTTAAAATACTTGCAAGCACAACAAAAAAAATAATTCAAGGTTTATAAAGAGCTTTTCAATTCTCTTTCCATAGTTCCGATTCTTTTTTAAATTCACCTACATTTAATGGGTTTTGAAAATTCATATTTTCCTTTCGTTTAATTATGTTTATTTTAAAATAAATAAAGATTTGCTTATATATAAATTATATACTTTTTTAAAGAATAGTTTTAATTTAAAGATTGTTTAAGTAAATTTTCTAATTTCTAAATTTGTAATTTACAGTACTAATTTTATCATTTATTTCTAAGTAGTATTTCAAGAGAAAAAACTGAAGAAAATGAAGAAAATGGAGTTTTAGCACTTACTTTAACAGCTTTACATAAAACTTCTGGTCTTTTTTTATCTAAAACATTTGAAATTCCAGGTTTTGCAACACCTTCAAATTGATTTACAGATTTTGTAAAAGAAAATGTTAAATTTCATTTATCTGCAGATTCAAATTCAACTTTAACTTCAGAAATTAAAATTGAAAATCTTGAAAAATTTGTTCCTCTTCCAGGTCCTATAAATTCTATAGTTGGTGATGTAGTTTTAAATTTTTAGCGGTAAAACCTAGTGAGAAAAATGGTGAAATTATTATTACATTGAAGGATCATGAAAAGTTTCATTTTCATTTTTCACAAGAACTTTCAGAAGATCAGTAGATATTCCATTAAGTGGATTTAAACTAAAATAATTCTCATTTTTAAAAATATATAAAAAGCATTTTAAAATGCTTTTTATATATTTTCCGAATCAAATAAAGACCTAAGTTTTAAAAAAATAACAAAAACTTCATATTTTATATTTCACTTAACTTATAATAAAGATATATGGAATAAAGTAACAATCTTAAAATAAGATTGTTACTTTATAAAATATTTAAGTTAAAAAATAATCTAAAAGGAAAATATGAAATTAAATCACAAAAAATTATTAATAAGTCTTGGAACACTAACAAGTGTCGCTGTTATTCCTATAAGTATTGTAGCTTGTGCAACAAATGAACAAAATGAAGTAAATTTAGACACAATTTTAGCAAATATTAGTGAAATAAAATTGCTTGAAAATGCTGAAAAGCAACTTCCTTCAAAAATTACAAATGAAAATTTAAATCAAATTATTGAACCTTTTAAATTTGAAAATACAGATTTTGATATTAATTTAACAATTAGTGAAGCAAATGATCTTGAAGGAATTTTAAAAATAAATTTAGCTATCAATTTAAAAACAAAACCTAAAAATGTTTCAAACAAAAATTTTACTATTAGTGGCTTTAAAAAAATAAGTGACATTCTTCAAGGTGAATTAGCAAAAATTAATTCAGAAAGTTTTTTAGTAAAACAAGGTGTAAATTTAAGGAATATTCCTATTTTTACAGTTGATGAAATAACTTTAAAAAATTCTTTTATTTTACCAATAGCCAGTTTAAATAGTGGAGTTGAATTTTTATTTGAACCTTTAGAACAAATTAAAGGAAATGAAGAATTAGGTAAGTTAAATCTAAAAGTTATTGCAATATATAAAAGAGAAAATTTAGATGCAATTACATTAGAAAAAGTAATTACAATTAATGGTTTTAGTTCAATTATTAATGATGCTTTAGATTTAGTAAAAGAATTAAATCCAATTCAAACAAGTAATTTTAGTTCTCTTCTTCCTTCGGAAATTAAAGATAGCGATCTAAATACTTATATTGAAACTCCTTTAAAAATAATAACAGGAATTAGTTATTCAATTAATTTAAAAGAAAATTCAAGTAATAATAAAGAAGGATCTTTAATTGTAATTTTAAATGCAATTTCAAATAATGGTTTTAAAAATTCAAAAGAAATAATAGTGAATTTTTTTCAAACTTCAAAAGGAAGAATTGAACAAATTTTAGAAACTATTAATAGTGGTCATTTTAAAATTAACAATCCTAAAAAAATCCCTTCTGAAATTAATAATGAAAATTTAGGTTTAGAAATTGATTTTAGTTCTTTTGATGTTAAATTAGATAATTTTAAATTATCTTATAGTATTTCAGAATTGCAAATTCCAAATGATAAATTAGGGCAATTAATTTTAAAAATAACAGGTACTCTTGAAGATATTAATTTTTCAAAAGAAATTACTCTTAGTGGTTTTCAAACTTCAGACGAAAGAATTAAACAAATTTTAGATAATATTAATGCTTCTAATTTTCTTGTTAAAGATTATAAGCAACTTGCATCTTCAATTTTAGATTCTAATTTAAAACAATTAATTAAATTTAATATTAACTCATCTATACAAAAAGTAAATATTGATTATCAATTATTACAATCTAATTTTTATAATGATGAAAAAGGAACTATTACTTTATTATTAACAGGAACTTTATCAACTTCTATAATTTCTAAGGAAATTACTATTAGAGGATTTATAACAGCTAAAGAAGCTTTTGCAGATGCTCTTGGTTTAATTAAAGGGAAAATAGATTCTAATTTCTTTACACCTTCAAGAGTAAATTTAACAGAAATAAATTTTAAAGAAATGGAAATTAAATTAAAAGATATCGGTTTTAATTCAGCTTATGAATTTGGAAATATTAATACAAATAGAGTAGTTGTTAAGTCATATCAAATTATAACTGTAAATAATGAAAAATTTGATTCAAAAACTAAGAATATGAAAATTATTGTTAATGGGACTTTTGATGGAATTGCAATTACTTATGAAAGAGATTTAATTGGTTTTAGTGCTATTGATGAAAGTATTATTAATTCATTAATTATTATTGAGAAAATTGCTCAAGGACAATTAGAACAAGAGAGTTTTGCAAATAATACTTTAGAAAATATTACAAGTAATTCAAGAGAAGATTTTAACTTAATAAATCAAGGAATTGTTGTAAAACTAGGTGATGCTTGAGAAAGAAATGTTGATGGTAATATTATTTTAGTTGATGGCATTCCAGTTTTAGATTCTTCTTTAAAAGCAAGAGGACTTAAATATTTATCTAATACTTTTAGATGAGTAACTTCAGATTCTAAAATAGAAAATGGTATTATTATTTCCCAAACTTTAACAATAAGCTTTCATTTTGATGAAACAATTGATTCTTTAGATTTAGGGATTTCTAATTTTACCATTTCTAAAGTTATTTCAATTTCTTCAAAAGAAAATTAAGTTATTTTTTAAAACACCAATAAAAATTGGTGTTTTGTATTTTTGATATCTAAATTAAAATAAGATATAGTATTATTTGCAAAAATAGAAATTTATATGTTTAGTAAATTAGATCATTAAAATTAATTAATTCTTACTTTAATTTTAATCTCTCAATTAAATTCTTGCTTTTGAATATTTAAACAAAACAAATTAAAATTAGTGAATTTATAAAAATAAAAATTTCTAATTAAATTGAATGAGAAAAATTTTCAATATTTAAAAAATGTAATTTTATATGTATAATAAATTTAAAATAAAATAAGGAATAAAAAAGAATGATTAAACAAAAAAACAAAAAAATTTTAATTGGTTTAGGATTAACAACAGCAACTGTTGTTTTACCAATTAGTATTGTAGCTTGTGCCACCAATGAAACTAATGCCCAAAAAATTACAAAAGCTTTAGATTTGATTACTGAAACAAGTTTTAAAATAGAAAACAAATCAAATAAAATGGCAACTTCAATTACTGAAGCTAATTTACAAACAGAAGTAGTTTTAAATATTACCGGTCCAACAACAAGCGGTGTTAAATTTACATATACTCTTGCAACTGAAGAATCAAAAAAACCAAATGATACAACAGGAACTATAAATTTAATTGTCACAGGAACAATTGGTACTGATAAAAATACAAAAGAAATAAAAATTTCAGGATTTTTAACAACAGTTCAAGCTGCAGATAAAGCAACAGCTCAAGCTGCAGTTGATGCAATAACTTCTCTAACAGAAGCAGATAATTCTCCAAAAGGAACAACTCTTGCTTCAAAAGTTACACCAGAAACTTTAAAAACTTTTGTTCAAAATCCAGCAAATTCTGCTAATGGTGTAGTATTTGCAGTTACAATTATTTCTACAAATGATACAACAGGAATTTTAACTCTTGGTCTAACAGGAACTTTAAATGGTCAAGTCGCAACAAGAGAAACAACTACTCCTTTAACAATTTCAGGATTTTTAACAACAGATCAGAATAATTTTGCAATTGCTCAAGCTGCAGTTGATGCAATTAATACTCTAACAGAAGCAACTAATTCTCCAAAAGGAACAACTCTTGCTTCAGAAGTTAAGCCAGAAACTTTAAAAACTTTTGTTCAAAATCCAGCAAATTCTGCTAATGGTGTAGTATTTGCAGTTACAATTATTTCTACAAATGATACAACAGGAATTTTAACTCTTGGTCTAACAGGAACTTTAAATGGTCAAGTCGCAACAAGAGAAACAACTACTCCTTTAACAATTTCAGGATTTAAAACAACAGATCAAAGAGCTAAAGATTTAGTTGTATTACAAAATACTTATAATGAAATTGTTCAAAATAGTTTAATTATTAATAATTCAAATGCAATTAGTGAAATTTTAGCAAGTTCAGCAACAAATGAATTTATTAACCAAAATGTAAAAATAAATCCAATTAATAATGTTAATTTTACATTAGAAGTAGATTCACCTAATGATACTGCTGGAACTCTAAATGTAAAAGTTATTGCTTCTTTTGAAGGACAAATTTTAAAAACTAAAATATTAAATGTAGATAATTTCAAAACAGCAACCATGGCCTTTGGTGATTGACTTGGATTATCTAATTCAGAAGTAAATACTACTTTCTTTACCCCTTCAGTTACAAATATTTTGACACAAAATAACATTGATACAATGAGAAGTTTTATTAAACAAATTGGTATCATTAATAAAAATCAAGATTTTGGAACAACTAATGCAAGTAGATTTACACTTGCAAATTATCAAATCACAGATTTAAATGGAGATGTAACAACTTTTACAAAAGATTCAACAGATATGAAAATTACAATTAATGGTACACTTGATGAAAATGCAGTAAGTTTTTCAAAAGAATTAAAAGGGTTTACTGCAATTAGTACAATATTAGATAAGTTATTTACTTTTGAACGTAGTTCAAGGTCTTTAATTACATCAAGTAGAGGAGCAGGACGTAATTTTACTGATTTAATTTCAACAAGTATACAAGGTCCAAATTCAGGAGCTTTTGGAGTTATTGTTAAACCAACAGATTTTTGAGCAAAAGATATTGAAGGAAATGTATTATTTAATGACAATAACATTCCAAGATTCAAAAAAGACTTAGAAGATAGAAACTTAAGATTAGCATTTAATGGAATTGCTTCATTTAGATGAAGTATTATAAATCCAAAATTTGTAGGAACAGGTACTGATAGAGTATTACAAAATCCTTTTAGTATTAACTTACCTTTTGATAGTACTATCTCTGGAGGTAATCCAGTAATTCCTGGAAATATTGGTGGTGATAATATTAATACTTTTAGAACAACACCTGTATCACTTGAACAATCAATGCCAGTTTAATTACAAACTAATAAATAAAGACTATTTAGTCTTTATTTTAATATTTTTAAAAATAACTTCTTATTCTTAAAAATATTAAAATGTATTTGCAATAAAAAAAATAACAATATATGCAGTTCTTTTATAAATTCGATAATTTTTGAAAGTTTATTTAAATTCAATATTTTTGATTAAAGCATAACACTTGGATTACTAATCCATTTAACATAAATTAAACAATTCACAATTCTAAGTAATATACAAAATAATTTAATTGTTTGGTTTATTTTGAAAAACAATTAAAACTTCTTAAAAGGAATTTTATACATTTAACTTAAGTAAAAAAAGTTTTATAATTTATAATGTATAAAACTTAAATATAAAAAATTTATAAAGGAAAAAAAGATGTTTAAACAAATAAATAAAAAATCACTTATTGGAATAGGGGCCTTAGCAGTGGTATCCATTTTACCAATTAGTGTTGTTGCTTGTGCTTCTAATAGTTCAAAAATTGAAAGTGCTTTAAATTCAATTGTTGCAACAAATTTTACAATTAGTAATAAAAATAAATTAGCTTCAGAAATTAATTTAACTAATTTAACAACGGAACTAACAATAACTCGTGCAGTAATTGATGGTGTTAGCATTACTTATTCAATTAAACAAAAAAGTGTAAATGATACAACAGGAACTATAACTTTAATTGTCACAGGAACAATTCGTTCTTTAACAAGAACTAAAAATCTAGAAATTTCAGGTTTTCAAACAACTGAACAAAGAAATGCAAATATAGCTATTGCTCAAGAAGCTATCAATCCAATTACTGTTTTAGAAAGAACTCAACTAAATCAAATTGCAACTACATTAGCTTCAAGTGTTGACATTAGTAATTTAGATCTTTTTGTTCAAACTCCTTTTCCTTTAGGTAATGGTGTAAGATTTACTTTAAGTCCTATTTTTTCAACTTCAATGGAGCAAATTAAAACAGATGATACAACAGGAACTTTAGCTTTAAGATTAACAGCAAGTTTTAATGGTGGAAGTGTTTCTAAAGTTTTAACTGTTGATGGATTTAAGAAAATTTAAATTGATTTTTAACAAATTATTTATTTTTCAAAATTATCAATAAAAACATCATTAATGATGTTTTTATTATTATCATTTTTTCTTTAATTTAGATTTAGAAGCTTTTTCTTTTCTAATGTTAGAATACTTATAAATATCTTCTTCCTTTTTAGGTTTTATTTTTTGTTTTAATTTCTTTTTATTATCTTGAAAAGTTCTTAATTCATCTAAAGCAAATTCAACACTATCATGAATTTCTTTTGATTTGTATAAATCATCTAAATTCAATTCTTGGCTTTCTAAAATATCTGAAATTAAAAATCTTTGGTTTTTTTTCAAACTTAAATCTAATTTATTTTCAATTTTTAGTCTTAAAGAAATTTTAAATTTTAATAATTTCTTATTAAATAAATCTGAATCAATTATAGTTTTAGAAGTTTTTTTCAAATTATTTAATAATTCTTCAGTGACAAATAATTCATTTCATGATTCATTTTTTTTAAAATTAGTTTTATGAATAATACTAATTTTATTTCTTTCTAATAAATAATCAAATGAAATAAAAACTTTACTTAATAAAATTACATTTGAATAAACATTTGGTAAAAATTGGTTTTTTTGATTAAAATAAATGGCTAAATCTTTTAGTTTAAAAATATTATGATTAACTATTTGTTTTAAAAGGCTTTTTAAATTAATAACAGTATTTGAATTTAAAAAATTAGGATTAATATATTTACTAATTTCAGTTTTTAATAAAATTAAATCTTTAAAATTAAAACCAAAATCAATTACATAATCATTAGAATTAAAAAAGTGATTAATTTTTTCATAAGCTTCAACTTTATCTAAACCAAATTCAAGTAAATGTTTTTCTTCAATTCCTGTTTCAATAAAATTAAATGAATTATATTCATTAATTGGCTTGATGAAAATTTGCATAAAATCAACAACATTATTATCACTAATTTTAATTGCACTAAAATCAATGATTTCTTCAACATCTTCTTTTTCCTTTGTTTTTACACTTTTTAAATAAAAGATAATGAAATTTATTTTACTTTTTACTAATTCTTCCATTACAAACTCCTTTTTCATTAAATTTTTTATTTCAATACTTTATAAATTTTACACTAAAAAAATTTATAAAATTTCTTATCTTCTTCTAGATTTAGTAAATTTTAATAAATTGTAATTTTTATTTTTATTTAACAAATTTTATTTTTAAAATTATATTTTTTGCTAAAATATTAAAGAATTAAAGAATATTGGAATTATTTATAATAGATAACATTATTCTAAAACAAAAACAAATATGAAAAGGAATTATATTTTATGTTAAAAATGAAAAAGAAATATTTAATTGGAATTGGTACACTTAGTGCAATTGCAATTTTACCAATAACAGTTGTTGCATGTGCAACTAATACATCAGAAAATGCTAACAATATTAAAAAAATTGATGTTGAACTTGCAAAAATTACTAAAGATAATTTTCTTATTAAAGATAAAAACAAATTAGCTTCAGAAATTAATGCAAATAATTTACAAACTGAAATAACAAAAAATAATGCTACCACTATTAATGGTGTTGCCTTTTCTTATGCTCTTTCTGAAAAAACTCCTATAAATGCTGCCACAGGTACTTTAACTTTAACTTTGACAGGTAAAATTGGGACCGATAGTAGAACTAAAGAAATCACTATTACAGGATTTCAAACTATTAGTCAAAGATTAAAACAAGAATTAGATAAAATTAGTACTCTTAAAGCTGATAAAGGTAATTTTGCTACAACTTTAGCTTCAAATGTAACTTCATCAACTCTAAGTAGTTTTGTATCTGATCCAGCTTCTAAAAATGGTGTTAGTTTTAAACTTATTTTTCTTCCTAATAGTTTTAATGATGGATTAGGAAGCTTAAGTGTTACTTTAGAAGCTTCAATCGGAACTATTAAAGATTCTAAAACAATTACTATTACAGAATTCCAAACTAGAGAATTAACACTTGAAGAATGAAAAGAATTAATCTCTAAAGAACTAACAAAACAAAATAAACATGAAGCAACTTTAGTTGGTTCTTTAACAACTTTAGCTTCAGAAGTAAGTGCTCAAAATTTAAATAACTTTATTTTAAACCCAGTAACATCAAATGGAGTAAGTTTTAGATATATTTTTAAAGCAAATAGTGCTGATGATGTAAAAGGTGAATTAACAGCAACTTTACAAGCATATATTGTTGGTAGAGAGCCTGAAGATTTAGATGATCCAAGTCAAGTAATTCAACCAGAATCAAAAGAAGTTATAATTACAGGATTCCAAACAAGAGCTCAAAGGGACTTAATAATTAAAACTGCTCAAATTAAAGCAGAACTTGATAAAATTGAAACTCTAACAAACTTAGAAGCTTCTAAAATTGTTATGCCTTCAGAAGTAAATTCTACAAATATTGCTGGTTTATTTTCACCTTTACAAGATCAAAATGGTGTTAGCTTTAAATACTTATCAGTTACTTCACCAAATGATGATGAAGGAACTCTTTTTGTTAATATTGAAGGTTCTATTGACAATATTAAGTCAGAAAAAATGGTTCAAGTTAAAAACTTCCAAACAATAGCTCAAAGATTAAAACAAGAATTAGATAAAATTAGTACTCTTAAAGCCGATCAAGGTAATTTTAATACAACTTTAGCTTCAGGGGTATCTAATACAAATTTAAACTCTTTTATAAAAAATCCAGCAACTGTTAATTCTGTAAGTTTTAGACTTATTTTTATTCCTAATAAGTTTACTAATGCATCAGGAGAATTAACTGTTAATTTACAAGCTTTTATTGGAGATAAAACCGATCAAAAAGAAATTTTTATCACAGGGTTTCAATCATCTTTAGAAAGAGTAAAACAAGAATTAGATAAAATTACTTCTACAACTTTAAAAGTTGATATGGGTGATTTTAAAACTACTATGCCTTCAGAAGTAGATGCAAATAATTTAGATAGTTTTATTAAAAATCAATTACCTAGCGATACTAATGATGTAAGTTTTAGATTTGTTTTTTTACCTAACTTATTTAATAATCAAAAAGGAGAATTAAAAGTTAATTTACAAGCTTTTATCGGCAATATCTCTTTTGGTAAAGACATTCTTATTACAGGATTCCAAACAATAGATGAAAGAGCAGAAAGTATTGAACAGCAAAATGCACTTATTCAAAGAAAATTGAATGAAATTGTTCCAAAATTAATTAACACATTTGACACAACTTTACCTTCAGAAGTAAAACCTGAAAATGTTACTAAATTAATTGAGATTCCAGCAATAATTGAAGGAGTAAGTTTTAAAATTACAAATCTAAGTTTAGTAAATGATAAAAATGGATCTCTAAGCATTACTATTGAAGGTTCGATTGGAGATATTAAAATCTCTAGAGATATTTCTATTATAGGATTTCAAACTGAAGATCAAAGAAAAGAACTAGATCCAAACCAAAGAATTCAAGCAGCACTTAATAATCTTACTTTAGTAAAAACAGGTGCTTTTGCAACTACTTTACCTTTAGAAGTAAAACTTGATAATGTTGCTTCTTTCTTTGAAATTCTAAAACCTGTAAAAGATGTAAATCTTAAATTTATAAGTGTAAAATCACAAAATGATACAACAGGAACACTAACAGTTACTATTGAAGGTTCAATTGGAGAAATCAAAGTAACTAAAGATTTTGATATTATCGAATTCCAAACAATTGATCAAAGAAATAAAGCTAAAATTCAAGTAGAACTTGATAAAATTAACCTAGTAAAAACAGGTGCTTTTGCAACTACTTTACCTTTAGAAGTAAAAGTTGAAAATGTTGCTTCTTTCTTTAATAGTCTACCGATTGTAGAAGGTATAAATCTTAAATTTATAAATGTAAAATTACAAGATGATGAGGTCGGAACACTAACAGTTACTATTGAAGGTTCAATTGGAGAATCTAAAGTAACTAAAGATTTTGATATTAGCGGATTTCAAACAATTGATCAAAGATTAGATCAAGAATTAGCAGAAATTACTACTATTGAAGCTAATTTAAGTGCTTTTGCAACTACTTTACCTTCAACAATAACTGCTGAAACTTTAAAAAACTTTATTTCTAATCCAACAACATCTAATGGGGTAAGTTTTGAACTTATTTTTAAAGCAAATAGTGCTGATGATACAAAAGGAGAATTAAAAGTAACTTTAAAAGCTTCTATTTCAGGAATTTCAAAAGAAAAAGAAATTACTATCACAAAATTTCAAACAACTGACCAAAGTGGAAATCAAAGATTAGATCAAGAATTAGCAAAAATTACTACTATCGAAGCTAATTTAAGTGCTTTTGCAACTACTTTACCTTCAACAATAACTGCTGAAACTTTAAAAAACTTTATTTCTAACCCAACAACATCTAATGGGGTAAGTTTTGAACTTATTTTTAAAACAAATAGTGATGATGATACAAAAGGAGAATTAAAAGTAACTTTAAAAGCTTCTATTTCAGGAATTTCAAAAGAAAAAGAAATTACTATCACAAAATTTCAAACAATTGATCAAAGATTAGATCAAGAATTAGCAAAAATTACTACTATCGAAGCTAATTTAAGTGCTTTTGCAACTACTTTACCTTCAACAATAACTGCTGAAACTTTAAAAAACTTTATTTCTAATCCAACAATATCTAATGGGGTAAGTTTTGAACTTATTTTTAAAGCAAATAGTGATGATGATACAAAAGGAGAATTAAAAGTAACTTTAAAAGCTTCTATTTCAGGAATTTCAAAAGAAAAAGAAATTACTATCACAAAATTTCAAACAAATCAAGATCATTTAAATGAAATTATTAATGCAATTAAGGCAGAAATTTTTGAAATCGAAAAACAAAATAAATTGCCTTCAGAAATTGCTGCTTCTGACATTAAATTTATTAAAAATTTTGATAATAAGGGTGTTGATTTAGAAATTTTAGAAATAATCCCAAATAATGCTAATGGTACTTTAAGTTTTAAAGTAAAAGGTACTTTTAAAGGAATTGAAAAATCTTCAATTAAAATAGAGATTTCTAATTTTGAAACAAATGCAAAACGTAGAGAAAGAATTTTAAATGAAATTACTGAAAATGATATTATTTTAGGAATTAATAATAAAAATGAAATTTTGCCAAAAGATATAAATAGTACCATTATTAGTATTACTAATTCAACAAGAGAATTAGTTGCTTTAAGTTTAGAAATTACTAATCGTAATGATGAATTAGGCCAAATTACTTTTAAAGTTGTTGCAACTTTAGGTGAAACAACTGATAAATTTATTACTATGTCAGGCTTTTTAACAACACAAGAAAAAAGGGAAAAAGATTTAATTACATTACAAAATGCTTATAATCAAATCACTCAACAAAATTTAAATATCAATAATGAAAATGAAATTATTACAGCTTTAGCATCTTCAATGACAAATGAACTTATTAATAAATATGTAAGTATAAATTCAATTAATGGTGTTAATTTTAAATTAGAAATAGATTCATCTAATGATACTATTGGAACTTTAAATGTAAGAGTTATTGCTTCTTTTGAAGGTCAAAATTTAAATACTAAAATATTAAATGTAAATAATTTCAAAACAGCAAACATGGCTTTTGGAGATTGACTTGGATTATCTAATTCAGAAGTAAATACTACTTTCTTTACCCCTTCAGTTACAAATGTTCAATCACAAAGTAATATCACCACAATGAGAACTTTCATAAATCAAATTGGTATTATGAATAAAAATATAGGTTTTGGAGATGTTGATGCTAATAGATTCACACTTACAAATTATCGAATTACAGATTTAAATAATGGTACTACATTTACAAAAGATTCAAAAGATATGAAAATTACAATTAACGGAACTTTTGATGGAAAATTAGTAAATTTTACAAAAGAATTAAAAGGATATACTGCAATTGGTACAATCTTAGATACTCTAATAACTTTTACACGTAATGAAAAACCATTATTAACAGCATCTCAAGGTAATCTCCACACAGGGCAATTATTTGAACAAAATCATCTACCAGATAGAGGAATTGTAGCTAAAGAATCATCAGATTGAAAAAAATTCTTTAATACTGCAAGCGGAAAAGAAGAGTTTGCTTCTACAGGTGAAGCAACATGAATACCTTCATTTATTGAAGGACTTCATAATAGAAATTTAAGACTTCATGCTAATCGTTTTGCCTGAAGAACTTCTGCTGTTGAAAATGGAGAACAAAGTATTACTATATGATTCCACTTTGATCAAACATTAGCATTTGCCGGATCAACTGATTATTTAATTGACACACCTTTTTTTACTACTCAAAAAATACAACAAACTTTATTACAAAAAACAATTGATTCAATTACATCTGAAATTTTTGAAATTGAAAATAAAGCAACAAAATTATCTTCATCAATTTCTAATGCTGATATTAAATTTATTCAAAGTTTTGATAAACGAGGTGTTAATTTAGAAGTTATTGATTTAAGTAGAAATAATACAGATGGTACTTTAAGTTTTAAAGTAAAAGGTACTTTTGAAGGAACTGAAAGAATTTCAGAAATAATTACTATATCAGGTTTTTTAACACCTAAAGATGCTTTAGCAGCAATATTAGGACTAAGAAATGCAGAAGTAGATACAACTTTCTTTATTCCTTCAAGAACCAACTTAGTTACAAGTATTACAACATTAACTGATATGAAAAATAAATTGACAGAAATCGGTCTTATATTGAAAGAAGAAAATTTAGGAATCGATAATAATCAATTTGCTATTACAAGTTATCAATTACAAAATAGTACTTTTGATACGACAACAAATGGTCATACTTTAATTGTCAATGGAACTTTCAATAATGAAGCAGTAACTTATTCAAGAAGAATTGAAGGATTTAAACCAATTTCTCAAGATTTATTAAATAGATTTTTCACAATCGAAAAAGTTGGTAATTTAATTCTTACCACTCCTGCTGCTGGTACTCCTGCAAATTCTACTTTCACTGCTTTATTAAATCCATTTAGAGGTGTAAAATTTAGTCTTGGTGATGTTTGAGCAAAAGATAATAGTGGAGCACCGATCTTTGAAAATGGATTCCCTCGATTTAATGATGAATTACATAATAAAGGATTAAGATATGCAGTGTCAGCAAGTGCATTCAATGCTGTGAGATGACGCCATTTTGGTGTAGACACAACTACAAATACACAAGACTGAAGAGTATATGTTTATTTAGATGCAGTAAGAGCCCCTGAAAATGGTCATCCACTTAGATGAGAAGGTAAAGTTAGTAATGCTTAATTAAAACTTTCGAAGTAAATTGAACATGCAATTTATGAAGTTTTAATATAGTATTATAGAATGTTTTAAAACAAGAAAAACATACACTTAACTTTGATAAACATGAAATATCATAAGTTTTCTAATTTATTTACTAAATATATTTTTTAAATTATTCTAAGAATAAAAACTAAATAAAATTACTACAAAAAACATCAATTAAAATTGATGTTTTTTTATATTGTATAATTATTAGGTTTATTAATTACTAGATGTTTTTTTCTTTTTAATTACTTCTTTTTTAGAGATATGAAAATAGCATTTAAAAATAACTCAAATTTTGTTTTATAATAAGTTAAAAAGTAAATAAAAGGAAACTATATTTTATATGAAAATCAAAAACAAATATTTAATTGGAATTGGTACACTAAGTACAATTGCAATTTTACCAATAACAGTTGTAGCATGCGGAACAACAACATCAGAAAGTGCTGAAAATTTTAAAAAAATCGATCTAGAGCTTGAAAAAATTATATCAGCTAATTTTAAAGTAACAAATAATACAAAATTAGCTTCAGAAATTAATGCAGCTAATTTACAAACTGAAATAACAAAAAATTTTAATAATACTATTAATAGTGTAAATTTTACTTATTCTATTTCAACAAAAACTGCTATAAATGATGAAATAGGCACTTTAACTTTAACACTAACAGGGCAAATTGGAACTGATAGTAGAACAAAGGAAATTACTATTACAGGATTTGAAACAGCAACTCAGAGAAAAGCTAAAATTAAAGTAGAACTTGAAAAACTAAATCTAGTAAAAATAGGCGCTTTTGCAACTACTTTACCTTCAGAAGTAAAGCTTGATAATGTTAATACTTTCTTTGAAGCTTTACCAGAGGCAAATGGAGTAAGTTTTAAAAGTTCATTAATTAGTTTAGAAAATAATGTTGATGGAACTCTTACTATTACAATTGAAGGTTCTATTGGAAAAGTAATTGAAACTAAAACTTTTCCTATTACTGGATTCCAAAAATTAGATCAAAGAAATCAGATATTAGATAATGAATTAGCAAAAATTGCTAACTTAACTCTTAAAGGAGATTTTGCAACTACTTTACCTTCAGAAGTAACTGCTGATAATATAAGAGAATTAATTACTACTCCAGAACCTATTAATGGTGTAATTTTTAGAATATTTTGAACACCACAAAATGAAGAAGAAAAAAATCTTAGTGATTCAACAGGAACATTAAAATTTAGAATTGATGCTTTTACAAATGAAAATCCTTTAATATTTAGGGACAAAGAGTTTTCAGTTTCAGGGTTTCGAATGAATTCACAAAGTTTATTAGGTGAAATTAAAAAAATTTAAAAAATGAAATTACTTTAAGTGGATTTAAAACACCAAACGAAATTGCTAGTGATTTAACTATTTTACAAAATGCTTATAATGAAATTATTTAATAAAGTTTAAATATTAATAACCAAAATGTAATTAATGAAACTTTAGTATCTTAAATGACAAATGAACTTATTAATGAATATGTAAGTATAAATTCAATTAGTGGTGTTAATTTTACATTGGAAGCAGATTTATCTATAATAATACTATTGGAACTCTAAGTGTAAAAATTATAGCTTCTTTTGAATAACAAATTTTAAATACTAAAACGTTTTAAATAACTACTTTTAAAACTACAACCATGGCCTTTGGTGATTGACTTGGATTATCTAATTCAGAAGTAAATACTACTTTCTTTACCCTTTTAGTTACATCTCTTGTAACACAAAATGATATCAATACAATTAGAAATTTCATCAAACAAATAGGTATCACTAATAAAAATGGAAATTTTGGAACAATTTAGTTCAGGAAAATTCACACTTACAAATATCAAATCACAGATTTAAATGGAAGTATAAACACTTTTACAAAAGAATCAATAGATATGAAAATTACAATTAATGGTACATTTGATGAAAATGTAGTAAGTTTTTCAAAAGAATTAAAAGGCTTTACTGCAATTAGTAGTGTTACTGATACTTTATTTACTTTTGAACGCAATGATCAAACTTTAATTGCAAATAATAGAGCAAATAATGAAATAGAGGATTTAATTTCTACTAATACAACAAATGCTAATTTAACAGCTTTTAGAGGTATTGTTGTTAAAATAAAAAATGCATGAGCAAAAGATGTTAATGATAATTTAATTTTTGAAAATAATATCCCTCAATTTAATGAAGAACTTCATAATAGAATTTAAGGCTTGGTAGCAAATCATTTAGATGATCAACTATAAATTTAACAACAGAAAACTCTATTACACACAAGAAATTGTTATTAATATGCATTTTACTTGCACTTGATTCTGCAAGTGCAATTCAAAAAATATAAGTGGTGTTACAAACAATAATTATTTTAGAATTACTCAATATTAAGATTTAATTAATTATTAAAATCATCAATTTGGTGGTTTTTTAATTTAAATAAGTTCTTAAATTTATTTTTTAAAACATAATATTTAAAAAATAGATAATTAAATTTTTTTCAATTTATAATATGATAGAAAATATTGGAGATTATTATATGAAAAAAACAGTTATTTTATCCGTAATAGATGGCTTAGGTCTAAGAGAAGAAAAACAAGGAAATGCTTTTAAATTAGCAAAAACTCCTAATTTTGATAAATTATTTAATGAATATCCAAATAGTGTCATTCAAGCCTCAGGAGATTATGTAGGCTTACCAGATGATCAAATGGGAAATAGTGAAGTTGGTCATTTGAATATAGGAGCAGGACAAATTGTTTATACAGGTTTATCTTTAATTAATAAAGATATTAAAGATAATAAATTTAAACAAAATGCTAAATTCATTGCAGCATTTAATGCTGTTAAAAAAAATAATGAAACAAATACTTTACATTTAATGGGATTGCTTTCAGATGGAGGTGTTCATTCACATGAAGAGCACTTATTTAAATTAATTGAAGCAGCACATGAAAATGGACTTAAAAATGTTTCTGTACATGTTTTTGGAGATGGAAGAGATGTTGCTCCAAGATCAATATTAACTTCGATTAAAAAACTTGAAGCAATTACAAAAAAATATAACTATGCAATTGGCTCAATCATGGGACGCTTTTATGCTATGGATCGAGATCAAATTTTTACAAGAAATGAACAAGCACTAGAAGTAATGATGGGAAAAACAACAAATTATTTTACAAATGCAAGCGAATATATCAAAGCACAATATCAAAAAGATATTAGCGATGAATTTTTTATACCTGCAATTAATAAAGATTATTTAGCAAAAAAATTAAATTTAAAAGATAATGATGCTGTGATTTTTTATAATTTTAGACCTGATCGTGCCAGACAACTTAGTCACTTATTAATTCAATCTAATTTATATAATTATCAATCTAAAAATCAAGTTAAATTAAGTAATTTTACTTCGATGATGAAATATGAAGGTTTAGATACAAATATTGCATATGAAGAAATGAAAATAACTAATCCTTTAGGAAATATTTTAGCTAAAAATGGATTAAGTCAATTAAGAATTGCTGAAACACAAAAATATGCTCATGTGACATTTTTCTTTGATGGTGGAAATGATGTTTTATATGAAAATGAAGAAAGAATCCTTATAGATTCAGTTAAAGCTGATTCTTTTGCAGATTATCCAGAAATGTCTGCTGCAGGAATTACAGATACTTTAATTGCTAATTTAGGAAAATATGATGTTATTATTTTAAATTATGCTAATCCTGATATGGTCGGACATACAGGTAATTTAAAAGCTACAATTAAAGCTCTTGAATTTTTAGATTTTCAATATGGAAAAATTTTAAAAGCAATTGAAAAAACAAACCACACTTTATTTATTACTGCAGATCATGGTAATGCAGAAATTACTGAAGATGAAAATGGAAATCCTGCAACAAAACACACTACCTCACCTGTTATGCTAATTGTTACAGATAAAAACTTAAAATTAAATTCAGGAACTTTAGCAAATATTGCTCCAACTATTCTAGATTATTTAAAAATTCCTAAACCTAAAAATATGTTAGATTCTTTAATAATGAATAATAAAAGAACATCAAAATAAGTAAAACTTAATTTTATTAAACTTTGGAAATATTTTGTTATATTATAAATTTTTAATAAAAACATTAATTCTATAATATAATTGTTATATGAAAAAATCAATTATAATTTTAGGAATAACATCAGCAAGCATGCTAACAACGGTTATTGCAGGGCCAAGTATTGCTACTGTAATGAATAAAAAAAGTCTTACAAGCGAACAAATTGTACAAGCAGAAATTACAAAAATCAATCAATTAGAATTAACTTCTTTTGGGAAAAATATTTTAGCTTCAGAAGTAACAAATTTAAATATTGCTTTGTCAATTTTAGTGCCAAATACCACATTAAGTGGAATACGTTTTTCTTTAAAATTACAAGAACCAAGTATTGTAAATGATGCTGAAGGTAGTCTTGGAGTTGTTTTAGTGGCCTCTTTAGATAATTCAATACAAGAAAAAAAGATTAATGTAAATGGTTTTAGAGTAAATAATCAAAATGAAATAAATGCAAAAATTGATCTTGAAATTCAAAATGAATTAGACATTATAAATACATTGATTACCAAAAATTTAGCATCTTCTACTTTAGCTTCAAATGTTAATGATACAAATATTAATGATTTTATCAATACTCCAGTTTCGATTAATGGTGTAGTATTTTCTTTAAAAGTTCAATTAAATGGTGCAAATAATACAACAGGTACTCTTGGAGTAGTTTTAATCGGATCTAAATCAGGAAGATCTCTTAATAAAAATATTAATGTAAGTGGTTTTAGAATCTTTAATGAAGTTGAAGCAGTTGAAAATTTACTTTTAGATATTTTAGGAAGAATTTCTACAATTTCAACAACTACTTTAGCAAAAACTGTTCTCCCTTCATCTGTAACACCTCAAAACATAAATCAATATTTAATTTTACCTTCAATTGATTTAGCAACAGGTGTTACTCTTAGATTAAGAGTTGGACAAATAAATTCTCAAAATGATTTCAACGGTACTTTACCAGTTGTTTTAGAAGCATCAAGAAATAACATTACTAGAGAAAAAAACTTTGCTGTTTCAGGTTTTGCTACCTTATCAGAAATTGTTAATGAAGTTACAAGAATGGAAATTCAAACAGAATTAAATAAAATTACTGGTATTAGTTTAACTCCTGCAGCTGCAACTGCTTTACCTTCAATAGTTAATAATGCAAATATTACCCAATATTTACAAATTCCAGCTACTTCTAATGGCGTAATTTTTAGCTTAAAAACTCAAAATCCAAGTGTTTTTAATGATGTTGATGGTCAAATTTCAGTTATTTTAACAGGAACTAGATCAAATATTAGTGTCGAAAAAACTTTTAGTGTCCAAGGTTTTAACACTAATTCAAATATTATTAATGCTCAAATCACAGCTGACATTAATAAAGAATTAGCAAGAATTGTTTCGATTGCAACTAAACCAGCAGCTTCAAGTGTTTTACCTTCATTAGTTAATAATCAAAATATTAATGAATATTTAAATGCACCTAATTTATCTAATGGCGTAAGTTTTAAATTAGAACTTCAAAGTCCACTTATTTTTAATGATAGAAATGGTTCATTAACAATTAATTTAGTTGCTTCAAAATCAGGTATTTCAAGTACTAAAAGTATTGAAGTATCAGGATTCATGAGGAGAATTACTTTTGAATTTAATCAAATTACTTCTTTATCTCTAAGAGCAGGATCTTCAACAGTTTTACCAACTATAACAAACGATAATCCAAATTTAGATTCATTTATTAATGTTCCAGCAATTTCTAATGGCGTAAGTTTTTCTATAAGTTTCCCTTCAGGGATAAGTCAAAATAATCAAAGAGGAACTCATGATGTTGTTTTAACAGCTTCACAAGTTGGTCAAACAAGCTTATCAAAAACAATTACAACTACAGGATGATTATCAACTGCTCAATTATTTACAAAACTTAACCAAACAAATATTCCTTTAAATGAGACAAATCATTATTTAGGTCAAGCGTATGATTGATTATTTAAAGGTCCAGTTGGAAGATTAAATTTTAGAAATTTATTAAGAGAACATTATTTAAAAGGAGCAAATACTTCGGATACAGCATATACAAATTCTATTAATTCATTAATAAGAAATGATCTTTCAGTAGATGGTTTAAGTATTCAAACTAGAAATAACCAAAGAACTTTAGTTGTAAATTTTACTGCTCCAAATAGTATTACTTTAACAGAAAAAATTTCTCATCTAGAAACAGGGGCTAGAAAAGGAGAGTTTGAGCTTGGTAATTTTTCAAATTTAACAATAGCATCAGTTGATACTTTAAGTCAA
This sequence comes from Mycoplasma mobile 163K, assembly GCF_000008365.1. Lineage (GTDB taxonomy): Bacteria > Bacillota_I > Bacilli_A > Mycoplasmatales > Metamycoplasmataceae > Mycoplasma_J > Mycoplasma_J mobile. The sequence continues at coordinate 411,253 of NC_006908.1, read as the reverse complement.
GTAGGATTAAATGCTAGACCTATAACAGTTGTAGATGGATTATCTTTAGTTGATAAACAACCTCCATATATTGTAAATAGTTTTTCATTTTCAAACGGATCAACTAGTGTTCAACAAAATTCAATTTCTAATTCGGGATGAATCATTTATGCTAATGGTAATAATCTATCAATTTCTTCAAAAATTTTTAATGACGGTAGAGACAGATCAATTTTAGGAAATACAAATATTAAAATTACAGATTTAGCTTTTGGTCCTACAAATGGAATTAATTATAAACAAAATGGAACAAGCATTTCTTTATTTTCTAAAGAACACTATGGATTGTAATGTAAAAAATTTTGATCACATTCAAATATAAATTTTAAAATTAAAACATCAATATAGGTGTTTTAATTTTAATTATTTTTTTACTTGTATAATCTCAAATGTTTTTAATTTTAATATAAAAAAATACAAATCTTATTCTTTTTTTGAATATTTAAAATTTTTAGACTTAAAAATAAACTATCTTTTTTATGTAATAAGTAATAAAAAACAACCGAATAAATAGATCATAATTTTATTGAATTATTGAAAAAAAGGTTCCATATTACTAAAATTGACTAAAAACATTGATTATATACTATAATTATTATATGAAAAAATCAATTTTAATTTTAGGAATAACATCAGCAAGTATGTTAACAACAGTTATTGCAGGACCAAGCATTGCTACTGTAGTAAATAAAAAAAGTCCTACAATCGAACAAGTTACACAAGAAGAAATTGCAAAAATTACTCAATTAGAATTAACTTCTTTTGGAAAAAATATTTTAGCATCACAAGTAACAAATTTAAATATTGCTCTATCAATTTTAGTGCCAAATACCACAACAAGTGGAGTACGTTTTTCTTTAAAATTACAAGAACCAAGTATTGTAAATGATGCCGAAGGTAGTCTTGGAGTTATTTTAGTGGCCTCTTTAGATAATTCAATACAAGAAAAAAAGATTAATGTAAATGGTTTTAGAGTTAATAATCAAGATGAAATAAATGCAAAAATCGATCTTGAAATTCAAAATGAATTAGACATTATAAACACATTAATTACCAAAAATTTAGCATCTTCTACTTTAGCTTCAAATGTTAATGATACAAATATTAATGATTTTATCAATACTCCAGTTTCGATTAATGGTGTAGTATTTTCTTTAAAAGTTCAATTAAATAGTGCAAATAATACAACAGGTACTCTTGGAGTTGTTTTAATCGGATCTAAATCAGGAAGATCTCTTAATAAAAATATTAATGTAAGTGGTTTTAGAATCTTTAATGAAGTTGAAGCAGTTGAAAATTTACTTTTAGATATTTTAGGAAGAATTTCTACAATTTCAACAACTACTTTAGCAAAAACTGTTCTCCCTTCATCTGTAACACCTCAAAACATAAATCAATATTTAATTTTACCTTCAATTGATTTAGCAACAGGTGTTACTCTTAGATTAAGAGTTGGACAAATAAATTCTCAAAATGATTTCAACGGTACTTTACCAGTTGTTTTAGAAGCATCAAGAAATAACATTACTAGAGAAAAAAACTTTGCTGTTTCAGGTTTTGCTACTTTATCAGAAATTGTTAATGAGGTTACAAGAAGAGAAATTCAAACAGAATTAGATAAAATTACTGGTATTAGTTTAACTCCTGCAGCTGCAAGTGCTTTACCTTCAATAGTTAATAATGCAAATATTACTCAATATTTACAAACTCCTGCAACTTCTAATGGTGTAATTTTTAGTTTACAAACTAAAAATCCAAGCATTTTTAATGATGCTGATGGTCAAATTTCAGTTACTTTGACAGGAACTAGATCAAATATTAGTGTCGAAAAAACTTTTAGTGTCCAAGGATTTAACAATAATGCAAATATTACTAATGCTCAAATCACAGCTGACATTAACAAAGAATTAGCAGGAATTGTTTCAATTGCAACTAAACCAGCTGCTTCAAGCGTTTTACCTTCATTAGTTAATAATCAAAATATTAATGAATATTTAAATGTACCAAATGAATCTAATGGCGTGAGTTTTAAATTAGAACTTCAAAGTCCACTTGTTTTTCATGATAGAAATGGTTCATTAACAATTAATTTAGTTGCTTCAAAATCAGGTATTTCAAGCACTAAAAGTATTGAAGTATCAGGATTCATGAAAAGAATTACTTTTGAATTTAATCAAATTACTTCTTTATCTCTAAGAGCAGGATCTTCAACAGTTTTACCAACTATAACAAATTCAAATCCAAATTTAGATTCATTTATTAATGTTCCAGCAATTTCAAATGGCATAAGATTTTCTATAAGTTTTCCTCAAGGAGTAAGTCAAAATAATCAAAGAGGAACTCATGATGTTGTTTTAACAGCTTCACAAGCTGGACAAGAAAGTTTATCAAAAACAATTACAACTACAGGATGACTATCAACTACTCAATTATTTACAAAACTTAATCAAGCAAATCTTCCTTCAAATGAAACAAATGCTTATTTACATCAATTATATGAATGATTATTTAAAGGTGAAGTAGGAAAGTTAAACTTTAGAAATTTACTAAGAGAACATTATTTAAGAGGATCACAACAAGCAGAAACCACATTTACAAATTCAATTAATTCATTAATGAGAAATGATCTTTGAGTAGATGGTTTAAGTATTCAAACTAGAAATAATCAAAGAACTTTAATTGTAAATTTTACTGCCCCAGATAGCATTACTTTAACAGAAAAAATTTCTCATTTAGAATCAGGAGCTAGAAAAGGTGAATTTGAGCTTGGTAATTTTTCAAACTTAACAATAGCTTCAGTTGATACTTTAACTCAAGTAGGTCTAAATCCTCTTCCTAAAACAGTAAGAGATGGATTATCTTTAGTGGATAAACAACCTCCATATATTGTAAATAGTTTCTCATTTACAAATGGATCAACTAGTGTTCAACAAAGTCAAATTTCTCAATCAGGATGAATCATTTATTCTAATGGTAATAATCTTTCAATCTCTTCAAGAATTTTTAATGATGGTAGAGATAGAGCAATTTTAGGAAATACAAATATTAGAATTACAGATTTAGCTTTTGGCCCTTCAATCGGAATTAGTTATAGACAAAACGCAACAAGTATTTCTTTATTTTCTAAAGAACATTATGGACTATAAAAAAATTAGATTTTAAAGATTCTTAATTCAAATTTAATATAGATTTTCAAATTAAAACATTCAATTATGGATGTTTTAATTTTTATTTTATTATCAGATGTTAAAAATAATTTAGAAATAATTTTATTTAAAATTTTTGATTTTTATGTTCTTATGATAATCAATCAATTTGTAGTATAATAATTACATGAATAAGAAAAATTTAATTTTAGGTATAGCATCTTCAGCAATTGGTGCAACAGTAATTATTGCTCCAAGTGTTGCAGTTACAAGACAAAATAGAAACAAAGATCAAGAAGATATATTAAAAAATCAAGAAATATTAAAAAATGAATTTGATAAAATCATCAAATTAGATCTTACAAATTTAGCTTTAACATCGCTTCCTTCATTAGTTACAAATGAAAATATTGGTCAATATATTGTTGTGCCAAAGCCAATAAATGAAGTAATTTTTTTCTTAAGACTTTTAAGCCCAAATAAATTTAATGATGAAAATGGAACAATTTCAGTTGTTTTAGTTGCAACAAGAAATAATGAAACTTTAACTAAAGAAATAGAAGTTGTAGGTTTTAAATCTTTAAATGAGCAACAAGGAATTCTAGCAATTTTACAAAGTGAATTAGACCTTATAAATTCTATTAAAACAAAACCATTAGCATCATCAATTTTACCTTCAAGTGCAAATCCAATTAATGTTAATGAATATTTAATCACTCCAAATCCAATTGCAAAAGAAGTTATTTTTACTTTAAAAAATCCAAGTAATTTTAATGATGCTACAGGTTCATTAGAAATTGTTTTATTAGCAACAAAAGATGGAATTTCTCTTGAGAAAAAATTTATTGTATCAGGGTTTAAAATCTTAATTAGTGTAGAACAAATTAAAGAAGAGATTAAAATAGAATTAGATAAAATAGGAAATATTCCTTTAAAGCCTGCTGCTGCAAACATTTTAGCTTCATCAGTAACTAATGAAAATATTGATCAATATTTAATTACACCAGATGCAATTAATGGTATTAGTTTTCAATTAAAAGTTTCGAATCCATTTGATTCTGATAATAATAATGGATCTTTATCAATAGTTTTAATAGGTATTAAAAATAATGTAAGTAATGAAAAAACATTTAAAATTGATGGATTTTTAAAAACAATTATTTCTGAATTTAATAAAATTACTACTTTAAGTATAAATCAAAATGCATCAAATATCTTGCCAAGTCTTCCTACTGATCAAAATTTAAGTTCATTCATTAATGTTCCAAGATCTATTTTAGGTGTAAACTTTTTTGTAAGTATTGCAAATAATACAAGTTTTAATAATTTAGAAGGAACTTTAGATGTACTTTTAACAGCTTCTCAAGCAGGCCAAGTTTCAGTTTCAAAAGTTATAAAAACATCAGGATGATATACTTCAATAGCTTTATTTAAAAGTTTTAATCAAAGCATTGTTCCAAATAATAGTTTAGAAGTGTTAAAAAATTGATTATTTACTGGTCAAGTTGGAGCAAGAAATTTTGAAAATTTAGTTAGACAAAATTATTTAGACAAAGAACTTAGTCAAATAGATGAAAATAAATCAATAAACTCATTACTTGAAACTCAAATTAGTATTCGAAATGTAAGTATTGAAAATCATGATATAAATTCTCCTTCTCTAGATATTAATTTTGATGCTTCTGGAAATGGATGAACTTTAAAAAATCAAACTGATGGTTCGAATACAACTTTTACAAAAGGAGTATATGGTTTAAGATCATTTAAAAACTTATTAGTTGTAACAGATGCTAATTTAGAAGAATTAGGTTTAGTTAAAGAAACAAAATTGGTTAATGATGCTTTAACAATGAGACAAAATCAATTAGGAGGCTCACATATTAGACCGCCTTATTTTGTAACTACATTTAATTTAAAACAAAATGCTACAACTCAACAAACAGCAAATTTTTTCAAATCAAGTTGAATTGTTTATTTATCTAATAATAGTGCTTCATTTTTCACTAATGAATTTATGTTTGGAAATACAGATATAGCAATTACTCCGACTTTAGGAAATGCTTTTTCCCCTAATCATAAACCAATAAGTAGTTTTACTTTATTTGGTAAAGAATATTATGGAATTTAATTTTTAGACAAAAACACATTATTTAAAATAATGTGTTTTATTTTCTAATTAAAAACTTAATTTAGAGAAGTAAAAATCATTCTTAATAAATAAAGTAAATTTTAATAGATAATATAAGTGTAGGTTAATATATAAAAAAGATTAAATTTTAGTATGTTTTATATATTAGTCTACAAAAGGAGAAATATGATTGAAAATTTAATAAGTAGAAAAAGTTCAAGAGCTTTTAAAGATGAAAAAATTTCAGAAAAAGATTTAAAAACTTTAATTGATGTAATGAATACTTCTGCAACATCTTCGAATGCTCATCAATCTTCGGTAATTGTTGTTACTGAAATGAATACTAAGAAAAAAATTTATGAAATATTAGGATCTAATCCAACACAAACACACATTTATAAAAATAGTGCTTTATTTGTTTTTGTTGCTGATTTTAATAGAACTTTAATTTCTTCTAAAATACATAAAATTAGCTATAAGCAGAATAATTTAAATGATTTATTGACAGCTTTTGGTGATGCATATATTCAAGCCACTAGATTAGAAAGTGCAGCACTTGAATTAGATTTTGGAACTTGTTATATTGGCGGAATTAGAAATAGTGCAGAATCTATTTTACAAATTAAAAAACTTTTAAATATAAGTGGAAAAGCTATCCCAATTTTGGCAATTACACTTGGAAAAGAAGAAATTAAAAATGGACTTAAACCTAAATTAAATCGTGTTTATTTAGAAAAGTATGATGTTTCAGTTCTTGAAAAAGAAATTAAAGCTTATGATAAAGTTTTAAATAATTTTTGAACAAAATTGAATATGAGTGGCGATTATTCTTCTTCAACAATAAAAACTTATAGCAATGAAGTAAATAATGAAACTTGAAAAGAAACAATAGATAAAATTTGAACAAAAGAAATTATCTAATTTTAACTTATAAAAAACTTACTACTTATTGGTAGTAAGTTTTTATTTATTTTATAATGAATGAATTTTAATATAAAAATTACTTTATGTTAAATTAAATTTTATAAGATCTTCTTGCATCTCTTTTGGTAATGGAACATTAAAAGAATATTGTTTATTATCTTTATAAGTAAAAGATAATTCATAAGCATGTAATCTTTGATTAAAATCATCGACTTTTTTGCCATAAATATTATCACCATAAATTGGTTTATTAATATGAGCTAAATGAACTCTAATTTGATGAGTCCTTCCTGTTTTTAATTCACATTGAATTAATGAATGAGTTTCAGAAGCTTTTAAAGAAGTTATTTTTGTAAAAGCTTCTTTACTATTGTGAGCAGTTACTTCCATTTTTAATCTAGAACTTGTATTTCTCCCAATAGGTAAATTAATATTTGTAATTGTATGATCCATTTTCCCTACAATAATTGCTTGATATTTTCTTTCTATTTGATGCTTTTTTAAAAGTAAAGCAAAATAATTATGAGCTTCATTTGTTTTAGCAACTAATAAAAGTCCACTAGTATCTTTATCAATTCTATGGACAATTCCTGGTCTTATTTCACCATTAATATTTGAAAGATTATTTTTAAAATGAAATAAAAGCGCATTCACTAAAGTATCTTGCATATTCCCAGGAGCAGGGTGAACCACCATGCCACTTCTTTTGTTAATAATCAAAAAATCTTCATTTTCAAAAACAATATCTAAATTAATATTTTGTGCAATAGCATTTGTTTCTTTGATAAGTTGCTTTTTAATTTCAATTTGATCATTTTCTTTGATTTTAAATGAAGCTTTTCTAACTAAAATATCATTAACATAGACTTGATGTTCATCAATTAATTGTTGAATATCATTTCTACTATAATCAGTACTATTTGCTAAGAATTTATCAATTCTATTAATTTCTGTTGCAATAATTTTTTTTATTTCCATATTGAGTATTATAAAGATATAAATTTAAAATTTATTGATTTTACTCTGAAGTTGAAATTAATGTATATTGTTTAATAATTTCTCTAATTTTGTCTTTTGCTTTTAAATGATAATTAATTAATTCTTGTATTTTTAAAGATGGGATTTTTTCTGTTTTATTAATATCTTCTATTTCAACAATATCAAAAAATTCTTTATCCAAAAGATCTTTTTCTTCTTTATAAAAATTCATCAATTCTTTAAATTTTGTTTCATTTAAAAATTTAGTAATTTCCTGAGAAATAGGATGTAATCTACAACCTGAACTAGTAGAACTATAATCAAAGTAGGTTATATCATTATTTTTTTTCAATTTGAAAATCAATTTAGAAGTTAAAATATCAATTTCTTTTAACTTAATGAAAAAAATTTGATTTGTATGTTCTGAAATTCATTGATTTTTAATCAATTGCTTAACATCTCTACTTGCTCTTGATGAATAAAATGAAGCAATAAAAGCAAATGCAATTGAAACAATTCCAAAAATAATAGAAATTGTTCACAAGAAAACTTCTACTTCAAATGGAATTGACAAACTATTTGAAGTAGCTACATTATTTTTTAAAATCTCTAAAATTTTTATTTTAGTCATAATAATGATTATACAAAAATATTATATAAAGTTTAAATACTATTATCATAGAGGCAATTAAAATTATTTAGTTATAATAAGTTAAATATAAATTATTGGAGAAAAATGCAAATCAAGTCCTTATATATTAATAATTATAAAAAATTTCAAGATAGATTTTTTCATTTTAGAAAGATGAATTCTATAATTGGTCCAAACAATTCAGGTAAATCAACATTATTGGAAATAATTCTGTCGTTTTTAAAACAAGACGTAAATGTTTTTGAAAAATTTAGAAAAACTTTAAAGACAAAATCCTTTAATCAAGTAAATGAAATGAAAATAGTTCTAGAAAAAGAAGTGAATAATATTCCATACAATTTTAGTTTTTACTTGAACTGCAGAAAAGAAATTTTTTGAGATTTAATTAAAGTTAAAAATTTATATACAAATGAAAAAATTTACGGGTCAGATTTAGAACAATGATTAAATGAAAATAAATTAGATTCTAAAATAATAATAAATTCAAATGATGTCGCTTCACTTTCTGCTCATACTAATTATCATGAAATTGAAAATGTAATTAAACAAAGTATTTTAACAAAATTATATGAAAAACATCATGAAGAAATAAGTAAAATTAAAAATTTTGTGAGTAATTTTTCTAATCAATCATTAGAATTAAAACATCAAAAAATGGAAAATAATTCTAATTTTGAAGAAATTAATTATGATGTTTTTCCTATTTTTGATTTTGAAAAAGCTATAGATTTTAAATTTGATACAAATAATCCTAATTCAATTGCCAATAAAGGTTTAGGAGAACAAAAACAATTTGTTTTAGACCAATATTTAGGAACACAATTTTTAATTATTGACGAAATTGAAAATTCTCTTTCAATAAAAACTTTATCTCATTTAATTAAAGTATTACAGTCAATAAAAAATGAAACACAAATTTTTTATACAACTCATAATGGATATTCACTTGTTTTTGATCCTGATCCAGAAATTGAGATTATTTCTTTAGGTGATAATGGAACAATTTCAACAGAAATTTTTTGTGAAATAAGAAATTTAGTTTTTTGTGAAGGAATTAGTGATGTAAGAGTTTTTAAGGATAGCTTCCCACATTATTCTTTTATACAATCAAATGGTTCTAATATTGTTCATTCTGTTAAAGGTATTATAAAAAATACTAAATCAATTCCAAAAGTCATTGTTGATGGTGATAATGCAGGGAATAGATATTATGATAAATTCACTAAAAGCGATGAAAATGACAACATTTTTTTAGATAATACTAATATTCATATTTTATCTCGCCCAACAATTGAAGATTTTGTTGAAAATAAAAAGAATTTGCTAGTAAATTTTATTTTTAATCATGAAATTATCAAAAATAATTTAACTGATGAATCGATTCAATATTTTCACAATAAATTTTCTAGTAATGAATGAGATGAAGCAATTGAAAAATCTATTTTAAATTTTATTAAAAATATTTTAAATGAATTATTTAGGACAAAAAATTTAAGAAAAAACGTTTCTTTGAAAAATATTAATAATTTTAAAAAAACTATTTATTCTAAATTAAAAGTTCATTTTCAAAAAAACGTTTCTTCAAGATTAATTCAACAAGAATTAGAAAATTTTTTAAAATAATAACTTATGAAAACCTAGGTAATACTATTTTATTTACGAAATACATACTCAATAAATAAAATTTGGTATAATTATACTATATAAGGAGACCCCATATGAACAAAAAAAACATGATTTTAGGATCTATTGCAGTTCCTCTTGCGACAGCAACAGTTATTGGTCCGGTTGTGGCTACCATAAGTCCTAATGCAAATATAGATTCAATTACTTTAAGAAAAGAATTTGAAACAATCGATAGATTAGACATTAAAGAATTGGCAACCACATCTTTACCTTCGGTAGTTACAAATGCAAATATTAATGATTATATTATTTCTCCAAGTCCGAGAAATGGTATTAATTTTTCTTTAAGATTACCGAATCCTAATGAATTTAATGACGAAAATGGAACAATTTCAGTTTTTTTAATAGGAACAAGAAATAATGAAAGTAGATCTAAAAAAATTTTAGTTACAAATTTTAGAGCTACTGATGAAATTTTAGGAATAAATGCAATTATTGATAATGAATTAAAACTTATAACAAATATTGAAACAACGGCTATTGCAAAAACAACCTTACCTTCAGAAGTAACTCAAGAAAATATTGATTCTTATTTAATAACCCCAAGAACAAGTAATGGTGTTGTTTTTCAATTGGAATTAAATAATCCAAGTACTTTTAATGATTCGACAGGGATTTTAGAATTTTCTTTAAAAGCTTCAATGAGTCAAATAGTTAGAACAAAAAATGTTAGTGTTATATTGCAAACATCTACTCAAAGAGTAGAACAAGTTTTACAAACAATTAATAATACAAGTTTTACAATTGAAAATATATCAAATAGATTAGCTTCAAGTATTGTAAATTCTGACATTATATTAAATCCTACTACTTTAGAAAAAGTTAATTTGTCATTTTCAATTAAAAATGCAAATGATACTCAAGGTATTTTATCATTAGAAGTTATAGGTAGTTTATCAAATAGCACTATTTCAAAACAAATATCTATTTTAGGTTTTCCTACAAAAGAAAAAGCTTTTGCAGATGCTATTGGTTTATTAAATGGAACAGTCAATACTAATTTTTTTACCCCTTCAAGAACTAATTTAAATCCAACTAATTTCACTGATTTTCAAACTAAATTAGCTCAAATTGGTTTTATTTCTAAACATGATTTTGGAATTGCAACTTCAAGAGTTTCTGTTACTAACTATCAAATTAGTACCATAAATAATGCTCCTTTTAATGAAACAACAAGAGATGTAAGAATTGTTGTTAGAGGAACTTTAGACAATGAAAACTTTAGTTTTACTAGAGATTTAACAGGTTATACACCGATTAATGATGATGTTTTAAATAAATTATTTACAATAAACGAATTTGCTGTAGGTTCTTTAGGTCCTAATCTTTCACAAAGAAATAATAATGTAAATGATCTTGCTAAATTTTTATTAGAAAATAGAACAAATATTGCATTATTTTATGGTAGTGCTTGAGATACAGACAGAAATGGAGCAGTTATTCTTGTAAATGGCATTCCTGCTATTTCTCCAGAATTTAGATTAAGAGGATTAAGATATCATATTCCTTTTGTAAGATGAGAAATAGCAGATTCAGTAACAAGTAATGGAAGAATAGTTTCTCAAAGATTGATAATAAGATTTAGATTTGATGAAACTATAGGAGCTAATGACTTTTTAAGTGGATTTAATTTTGAAATTTCGAAAACTATAAGAAGTGTATAAAAATTTATAAATATAAGTGAATATTTAATAAATTAAAAACATGATTTTAAAATTTTCCGAACAAAGTTAAAGCATATTCACAATGAAATAAATAAAAAAATAAAATAATAAGGATGAATATGAACAAAAAAAACATGATTTTAGGATCTATTGCAACTATCATGGGAACAGCAACAATTGTAGGACCGATTGTTTCTTTACCTCAACAAAAAATAGATAATAATCTAATACAAGCTAATTTACAAAATGAATTAGATAAAATTTCTACTTTAAAAACTACTAATTTAGCATCTTCGACTTTACCTTCAAATGTAGACAATGCTAATATTGATACATTTTTAGTTAAACCTAATTCAATAAATGGTGTTAATTTTACTTTGAAAGTTCAAAATCCAAGCATTTCTAATGATGATAATGGAACAATTGATGTAATTTTAGAAGCTCAATTAAATAATTTAGTTTTATCAAAAGTTATTACTGTTTTGGGATTTAAATCTTTAAGTGATCAAATTAATTTGCAAAATGAATTAGATAAAATTACTACTTTAGAACTTACTAATTTAGCATCTTCGACTTTACCTTCAAATGTAGACAATGCTAATATTGATACATTTTTAGTTAAACCTAATTCAATAAATGGTGTTAATTTTACTTTGAAAGTTCAAAATCCAAGCATTTCTAATGATGATAATGGAACAATTGATGTAATTTTAGAAGCTCAATTAAATAATTTAGTTTTATCAAAAGTTATTACTGTTTCAGGATTTAAATCTTTAAATGAGCAAAATTTAAAAAATGAATTAGATAAAATTACTACTTTAGAACTTACTAATTTAGCATCTTCGACTTTACCTTCAAATGTAGACAATGCTAATATTGATACATTTTTAGTTAAACCTAATTCAATAAATGGTGTTAATTTTACTTTGAAAGTTCAAAATCCAAGCATTTCTAATGATGATAATGGAACAATTGATGTAATTTTAGAAGCTCAATTAAATAATTTAGTTTTATCAAAAGTTATTACTGTTTCAGGATTTTTAAAAATGATTAATTTTGAATTTAATAGAATCAATACTTTAGAGTTAAATCAAAATGCAAAAGGCTCTTTACCAAGTTTTCCAAATGAGCAAAATTTGAGTTCATTTATTAATGTTCCTATCACAAATTCAAATGTAACTTTTTCTGTAAGTTTTCCACAAAATATGGAAGCTGCTAATAATTTAGATGGAACTTTAGATGTAATTTTAACGGCTTCACAGATAGGCCAACAATCAATTTCAAAATCAATAAAAACAGTAGGGTGATTTACTTCATTAAACTTAATAAGAGCAATTAGGAATCCTGCAATACTTTCTGATTTAGATAGGGATCATTATCTAGAACAACTTAAAAATTGATTATTTACAGGAGAAATAGGTAAAAGAAACTTTCAAAATTTATATAGACAACATCATTTAAGAAAATTAGAAGTTTTTAATCATAATATAACAACAATTACTGAATCTGTAAATTCAATAATTGAAACTGATGTTAGAATCACTAAATTAAGTATTGAAAGACCTACTTCTAATTCAAATGTTTATTCATTGCTAGTTCATTACGAAACTAATGAACCGGGTTGAATTGAAACAAATGAAATAAGTGGAGAGCAAATTAGAAGAACAAGTGGGAACTTCTTTTTCACAAATCTAGGAAATAGCACCATTATTTCTAGTGAAAATAATGGTGCATTGCAAGTAATACCTACAATTATTAAAGATGGGCTTGCTATTAGGATGGAACAATTAGGTTTAAATCCAGATCCTTATACTATTTATAGATATTCCTTTTTACCTACTATAAGTCCAGAATTAAAAGCATCAATTTCTTCAACCGATTGAATCATTTATTTAAATGGAAATAATATATCTTTTACAACAACATTACATTCAGGAGTTTCTAAACCAGAAGGTTTTGATGATTTAAGATTTGATGTTGCCATGACTTTATATGGTTAACAATTCAGAATTTTATTGATATTATAGTTTAAACACAAAAAAATTACAACTAAAGTTGTAATTTTTTAATTAAAATCAATAAAATTTTATAAATTATGTTTGGTAGAAGAGAAAATCATATAAAAGCAAAAAATAATTCAACACATATAGAGTTTTTGGTTTACAAAACTTATAAAAAAATAAAAATACCTTTAAGGTATTTTTATTTTTTTATTTAATAAATATATTCTGAAATTTTATTATTTTCAACAACTAAATATTTGTCACCTTTTTTAGGGAAAAATGGTTTTAAAACTTCCCTTGCTTTAGTAAGATTTTTTTCAATTTCACTTTTTACTGCTTTTGAATCTACACTCATAAACACACTGTGTGTAATTCCAAATCCATGAATTAATTTATCATTGTTAATAACTCCGATAATAACTGTATTAGGTCTAAAACGTGCAATTTCTTTTAATAATCTTCCTGTTTCTGAAAGAATAACTGAAAATTTATAATCTCCATTCATTACTTTAAGTGCAACTTCAGAAGCTAATTTCGAGTGAACTCCAACCGGATTTTGAATTAAAGTTTCTAAATGTGCAGGATAGTATAATTTATTGTAAAATTCTTTTTCTGCACGACGATTAATTGTTGACATAACTTCAACTGATTCAACAGGGAAATCTCCATTTGCACTTTCTCCTGAAAGCATAGTTGCATCTGCTCCTAATTCTGTTGCCCAGTAAACATCACTAACTTCTGCTCTAGTTGGTTGAGGTAGTTTTTCCATTGAATCAAGCATTTGAGTTGCAACAATAACTGGTTTACCAACATTACGACATTTTCTAATAATTTGTTTTTCATAAAAAGGAACTTCAAAATAAGGAATTTCTAATCCTAAATCTCCTCTTGCGATCATGATTCCATCACTAGCTTCAATAATTTCATCAATATTTTCAATTCCAAATACAGATTCAATTTTTGAAATAATTTGAATATGTTCTCCATTATTATCTTTTAATAATTTTCTTAAATCAAGAACATCTTGTTTCGAATTAACAAATGAAGCAGCAATATAATTTACATCATTTTTAATTCCAAAGATAATATCTTCTTTATCTTTTTTACTTAAAAATTCTAATGATAATTGAGCTCCTGGAATATTAATTCTTTTATTTGATTTTAAAACATGTGAATTAATTGTTTTTACTTCGACAATTCCTGATTTTACACCTGTAACAATAGTAGTTAATTTTCCATCATCAAATAAAATGTAGCTTCCAACTTTAACATCTTTATCCATTCTATGTGAAACTGTAAATTTAGTTGGAATTCCTTCAAAAGTTTTGTATGAAACTTCATCTGTTAAAACGGTAATAATTTTCCCTACTTCAATTTTTTGAGATCCATCTTTCATTTTTCCAACTCTAATTTCAGGACCTTTAGTGTCTAACATAAGAGACATTGGTAAATTTAGTTCTTTTGCTACTTCTTTTGCTAAAACAAATTTATTTAGTTGTTCTGCATGATCTCCATGGCTAAAATTGGCTCTAACTGTAGTCATACCTTTCAACATCATTTGTTTTAAAATTTCTTTATTTTGTGAAGATGGACCAATTGTAGCGATCATTTTTGATCTTTTATCAGTAAGATTAACACCTTTTTCTTTTTCTAATACATTCATTTTTTTCTCCTTTTATGATTGATTTATTTTATTGATTTTAGTTACTAATTCATTTTCATTTTTAGCTGAATTTTGTGCTTTTAAAGCTTCTGGAATTGGTGTTGAAATAATTTTATTACCTTTAAAACCTAGAGCTACACCACTTTCATTTTTTAATAACGATTCTACTGCAGCAATTCCTAAAAATGAAGCATTTATTCTCTCGTATGCTTTAGGATTTCCGCCTCTTTGAGTATGAGCTAAAATAATTGCTCTTGTTCTAATTCCGGTTTTATCTTCAATTTCTTTAGCTACCTTTTTTAAATCATCATAAATAAATTCGCTAACAATTCCGATTACTGATCTTTTTGTTTTTGCAATCATTTGATCTTTAACAATTTCAATCATTTCATCAATAGATTTTCTATGAGCATTTGTAACAATAATTTCAGCTCCTGTTGCTAAACCACTAAGCATTGCTAAATCTCCAGCTCCATGTCCCATAACTTCAACTAAAGCAACCATATTCATGCTATTCATTGTATCTCTTAATCTATCAACATTTTCTACAATTGTATTTAGAGCTGTGTCTAAACCAATAGTATATTCTGTTGAAGCAATATCATTATCAATTGTTCCAGGTAAACCTATTGTTTTCACACCTAATTCATGTAATAATTGTGCTCCAGCATAACTTCCATCACCACCAATAACTACAAGTGAATCAATACCCATTTCTTTTAAGTTCTGAACAGCTTTTTGTCTTACTTCTAATTTTTTGAATTCTAAGTAACGAGCAGATCCTATAAAAGTTCCACCACTTCCAATGTATTGATCTACATTAATTTCATTTGCATTTTTAATTGTTTTTTCAACAAGTCCTTTATAACCATTATAAACAAGAAAAACTTCAATTCCGTGAATTTTAGAAGTTTTAACAATTGTTCTTATTGCATTATTCATCCCAGGAGAATCTCCTCCAGAGGTCAAAATTGCTATTTTTTTTGCCATTTTTTTCCTTTTTTAATTTCTAATTTTATTTTTTACTTTTAATTGTAAAAACAACATTTTTATTATATATTAATTTATAATTTTATAAGTAACAAAAAGGAGAAAAAATGAAATTTAGAAGAATTTTTTTAATTGTCACTGATGGATTAGGGATAGGCTATGAAAAAAGACAAAAAGAATTTGGGGATGATAAAGCAAATTCACTTTATCATACAACTCTAAATGCTGAAGTTAAAATTCCTACATGACAAAAATTAGGAATAGGTCATGTAGCAAAAATTCATAATGAAGGTAAAAGAAAAAATCCAAAAGCATATATAACTAAAGCAACAACATTAAGTAATGCAAAAGACACTTTGGCAGGTCATTGAGAAATGATGGGAATTTTTACAAAAATTCCTTTTCCTGTTTTTACAGAAACAGGGTTTCCAAAAGAATTATTAGATAACTTATCTAAAGCTTGTGATGGGCGTGAAATTATTGGAAATAAATCCGCAAGTGGAACTGAGATTTTGGATGAACTTGCCCAAAAAGAAATTGATGAAAAAAAATTAATTGTTTATACTTCTGGAGATAGTGTTTTGCAAATTTGTGGTCACGAAGAAACAATGGGTCTAGAAAATTTATATCGTTATGCAAAAGAAGCAAGGAGAATTTGCTCTTCAAGACCAGAATGAAATGTTGGTAGAATAATTGCTCGCCCTTATACAGGTTCAGCAGGTAATTGAAAAAGAACATTTAATCGTCATGACTATGCAGTAACGCCAACTGAAGAAACTATTTTAGATCGTTTAAAGGCTAAAAAAATTAATACAATTAGTGTTGGAAAAATTCAAGATATTTTTGCAGGTCAAGGAATTAATGAACATCACCCTTCAGGAAGTGATGCAATAGGAATGGATGTAACAATTGAATTAGCACAAAAGGCTAAGGATAATTCTTTTATTTTTACTAATTTAGTTCAATTTGATTCACACTATGGTCATCGTCGTGATGTAAATGGATATGCTGAAAATTTAAATACTTTCGATATTAAATTAACAAAATTAATTAATTCTTTAAAAGAAGATGATTTACTATTAATGACTAGTGATCATGGTAATGATCCTACTTATCGTGGTACAGATCATACAAGAGAAGCTTTACCAGTTACAATTTTTTCTAAATCATTTAAAGATCCTAAAATTTTAAAAGATTTTACTTCTTTAGCAACTGTAGGAAATATAGTTGCTAAAAATTTTGGTGTAGAATTAGCTAAAATTGGTCAAGATTTTTTTGAAGAATTAATTTAAATTTCAAAATTATGAATCATATAATAAAAAAACTTGATCGAAAAATGGAAGACCAATGATTAGATTATGTTGAAGAATTTAAGAAATTTCAGGAAATTTTAGTTCCTGATTTTTCAAATCTTAATTTTAAAAATTTGCGATTCGATTTAAAACATTCAAAAAATCCAAAATATTTACCTAATAATTGAGTGCCTTATGAAATTCTTTTTTTAGTTGAAAAAGATACTAATTTTATTATTGGAGCAATTAGTATTCGCTATGAATTATCAGATTATTTATATAAAATAGGTGGAAATATTGGTTATGGTATTAGGCCTACCCAAAGAGGAAAAAACAATGGAACAACACTACTTTTTCTAGGTTTAAAATATTTAAAAGAAAATTTGTCAAAACATAAATTAGAAAAAGTTCTAATTACATGTGATGAAAGAAATATTGCTTCAAAAAAAATTATTTTAAAAAATGGTGGCATTTGAGAAAATACAATCTATGATTATGAATTTAAACGTTATGTTGAACGTTACTGGATTTATTTAAATAATTAGACTTATATAATATAATAATATTATTATGAAAAAGAATTTGACTAACTTAAGAATTGAAACTTTAGAAGATTTAAAAATTGCCAAAAGTAATTTTTTAAACAATGATTTAGAATTAAAGCAGTTGATGAATGATTTAAAACTTGCTTCTAAAGAACAAAAAGCATCAATAGGACAAAAAATAAATTTTTATAAACAAGAAATTGAACAATTTTTTTTAACAAAAAAAGAAGAAATAGAAAAAAAAGAAGTTCTTAAAAAAATTCAAGATGAATTTATTGATGTTTTTGAAGAAGTTAATTTTTCATCTTCTTTACACCCACTAACTTTAATTGAAAATCGTTTTAGAACTTGGTTTTTAAATAATGGTTATTATGAAACAGAAGGAAGCGAAATCACAACTGATAAAATTAATTTTGAATTATTAAACATACCTAAAGATCATCCTTCAAGAGATATGCAAGATTCTTTATATTTAGAAAAAGAACAAAATGGAGATCAATTGCTTTTAAGAACTCATAATACAGGTTTTAGTATTATTGAATTGATCAAAAATAAAAACAAGGCTTTTTCTGCTTTTTCGATTGGAAAAGTTTATAGAAATGATGAAGATGATAACACTCACTCTCATCAATTTTCTCAAGTTGATGTAATTGTTGCAGGAAAGTATAATTTTCCAAATTTAATGTGATTATTAAAATCTTTACTTAGTTATGTTTTTGAAGAAGAAGTGAAAATTAGATTAAGACCTTCTTATTTTCCTTTTACAGAACCAAGTTGTGAAGTTGATGTTTTTTACAAAAATAAATGAATTGAAGTTTTAGGTTCTGGAATTATTCATGAAAATGTTATGAAAGCTGCTGGATATACTAATGACATGAATGCATTAGCTTGAGGAATTGGAATCGAAAGAATTGCAATGATTAAATATGGAATTGATAACATTCGTGAATTTTATAAAAATGATATTAGATTCTTAAAACAATTTAACCTTGAAATTGAAAAACTAGAGGTGTAAGATGAATCCAAAAACTAAGAAAAAAGTTTTAATTGGCTCATTAGTAACTTCTATTGTTATTATACCTGTAGCTATAACTTCAACAACTTTATCTATATTAGAAAAAGACAAAAATGAAAGTGAAGCTTTTTTAAGAAAAAATTTAGAGCTTGTAAATCGAATCGATTTCAATAATTTGGGTTTTGACAAAAATTTACTTCCTGAAAACATTTTTCCGACAAATTTAGCAAGTCATTTTTTGAATCATTTACCTGAGAAAAATTTAATAGAATATGATTTTATAATTCTTAATAATTTAAATATTAATTCGATTGAATTTCAAATCAAAGGATTTTATAAAAATATTGAGTTCAAAACACAAGAATTCAATCTTGAATTAAATTCAATTTCTACAATTATTGAAAATTATTTGAATAAATTAAAGAATTTTAATTTGAATGAAAATTCTCTTGAAATTGAAAAAAGAAAAAAAATCAATCCTTTAAAAATCAATAGTTCAAATATTAATAAATTTATAGACGAAGAAAAAATTTTAAGTTTACCAAAAATGCAAAAAGATTTTACTTATTCTTTTGAATATATTGAAAATAGTTCAGATTTTATAGAAGGAACTTTAAAAATAAGAGCTTGGATTTTATATAAGAATGAAAAATTTTCAATTTCAAATAATCCAATGGAATTATCATTGAAAAACTTTTTAACTACAAAAAAATATTTTGAAAACACAAAACAAACTTTATTAAATAAAAGTGAAAAACTTGAATTGCAAGTTAGTGGATTATTAAGTGAAACATTACCTTCTATCATTGAAAAAAATTCAGATATTACTACTTTAATTAAAAATTTTTTGAACTTAAATGAACAAGATGTTTCATATATTTTTACAAATTTTATACCTAATGATAAAGAAGGAACTTTAAAAATAAATGTAAATTTAAGTTATTTAAATCAATTTGAAAATTTTGAAATATGTATATCAAATTTTAGAAACAATATAAGTATTAATGAATTGAATCAATTGATTTCAGAAATAATTATTACTCCAAATGAAAATTTAATTGTAAAAGATTTTTCAGAATTCAATAATGGCCATTTTGATGAGCAATTTTTAAAACAAAAAGGGATAAGTCTTTCTTTGCAACACCCCATTTCAATTAAAAGTATTACAAACTTAGAATTTAAAAATTCAAATGAAAATCAAGGAAGCACAACAGTTATTTTGACATTTAAAAATACACTTCTTTCAAATCATACTTTTATTCATAAAATAAATCTTAGTGGTTTTCAAAAATCTGATGAATTAACAAGACTTGAAAAACTTGTTTTAAAAAATGAATCAATTTTTGTTCTTAAAAAAAATGACATATTAATTGAAAATGAACTTGTCAATCAAGAACACTTGAAAATTAATTATGGTATTAGACTTGAAAATATTGATGAAAATTTATTTAGTTTAATTGATTTTATTGAAATTAAAAATACCAATATAACAGAAGGTAGTGCAGAAATAGAAATTACTTTAAAAAATAATTTAGGTTCTTTTACTAGAAGGTATTTCGAATTTAAAAAAGGAACAAAATTTGATTTACTTCAGTACACAACTTTTGAAATTTTACCAAATAGTTTTGCACCTTTAAAGCAAACTATTTTTAAACCTTCAATCGAAAAAATAAAACACCTTAATATTAATTTCAATTTTATAGAAAAACTTTCTTTTGAAGATCTTGAAAAAATTGAAATTTCAAACAATGAAAATGGCTCAATTAGTGTTGAAATTCTTATTTTTAATGATAAAAGTAAAACATTTATCATTTCAGGATTTGCGAGTCAAACATTAAAAGATATTTTTGAAAATCTTATTTTAAAAATTGATAAATCAAAAGAAGCAATAGATATTTTGATAATTCCTGAAAACGGATCAGATTTTATTAATTCAAAACAATTGCAAGAAATCGGCATTTCTTTAAACACTATTGATGATGAATCAATATTAAAAAAAATTGGAATTTCAAGCATTAAATTTGAAAATTCAAATAAAAGATTAGGTTTTGTTGGAAAAATTGAAATAAGATCAAAAATTCTAAATTTAACAAAAACTTTTAACAATGTTAATGGATTTTTTATCAATCCATTATTTGTTGGGATAGATAGGTTGAAAATAAGATCTATTAATGAATCAACTTTAGATAAATTAGAATTAATTATTCCTAAAAATAACACTTTTCACATTACAAAAGAACAACTATCAAATGCAGGAATTGAAATAGATTTTAATGAAATTGTGAGTCTTGAAGATGTTTTATTTATTAGATTTTTTCATTCTCAAACAATTAATAAATTAGATGTGAATAGAATTTTCATTAATGTTCAAATTCAATTAAAAAATTCTGATGTGAATAAAACTTTTAATGATTTATTATTTAAAACTAATTTAGAAAATTCATTAAATAGGTTAAATATTAATGTCTTGCCTCAAACAATTTCAAAAAATACTTATTTAATTGCTTCTGATAATTTTGAAGAAAATAAAAATTGATTAAATAATCAAATAGGTTTAGAAATTTCAACCTTAGATAATTTAGATAATATTTTAAACTGATCTTCAATTCTTTCGATTGAATTAAAACAAGATCTTTTTCAAGAGCAATTTGCTAGTTTAGAAATTAAATTAAAAAATGGTTTATCAAGAACAATTTTTCTTTCAGGTTTTGCAACTACTTTAAATGAAATTAATAAAATGGAAATTAGAGCTTTAAGTACAGTTTTTCCAAAAGATACTTACATTTTTATTTTAGAAAATCAAAATTCTATTACAGAAATTCAATTAGCAAATGCTGGACTAGAAATAAATTTTATGAACGATTCTATTTTAAGTCTTAAAGACATTGAAGTCATCAAAATTGATTCTTCATCCATTTTTGGAAGCGCAAGTGTACTTATTTATTTTAAAAATGGTTTATCAAAAAAATTAAATGTAATTGGTTTTAAAAGAGATGAATTTGCAATAAATTTACAATCTTTAAGACTTACAACAATAAATTCAAATATTCCATTAGTTAAACAAGAAATAATTATTCAAAGTACTAAAGAAAAATTAATAACATTTGATGATTTATCATTTCAAAATTTAAGAATTTCAAATCCAATATTATTAAAAGATATTAGTGAAATCAAAATTAATCCAAATAATTTTGATTTAGGCATTGCCAGTGTTTTAATAATTTTTAAAAATGGCATTGAAAAAAATCTTTCTGTTTCTGGATTTAAAACTCATGATTTAATCAAAGCTTTAGATGATATTGAAATTTCCGGAAATAATTTAAAAATAGCTAAAAATATTATCATTGTTCCAAATACAACAATTGGAAATACTAATATTACAATCGAACAATTAAATAGTATTGGTCTTAATTTGAAATTTAATGATTTTTTAAATTTATCTCATTTTAGTAAAATAGAAATAATGAATACTATTTTTGGAAATCCTACAATTAATATTTCATTAAAAGATTTAAACTACACCAAAACATTTAATAATGTTTTGGGTTTTAGGAAAAACTCTATTTTGGGCAGCTGGAATGCTTCAAGTATTTTAGGTAATAATACTAAAATTTTAACATCCAGTAAAACAATTTGAATTTTAAATGGAAATCAAAATATAACTCAAACACAATTAGATGAGCTTGGAATTATGTTAAATCTTGCAATAGGAGCATCAATTAATGATATTGAATCTATAAGTATAAGTCCAATAAATAATTCTTCCAATGCTTTTATATCAATAAGATTGAAAATTGACAACATCATTATTAGATTTAATGATGTTTCAGGATTTTTAAAAATTGAATCAAATAAATTAGTGAATTTAAGAAATTCTTTTGTTGCAACAATAAATAAGAGTTTTTATCCAAATGAAATAATTACTATTTTAAAAAATGATCAAGGTTTTATTAGTCAAGATGATTTAGATAAAAATAATCTTAGAATTGCTTTTGCTAATAACATTTCTCTTAATGACATTGATCAGATTCAAATCATACCTAATTTTTCAGATCATAGTGTAAGTATCAAAATTTCTTTAAAAAATGATTTAGGATTCCATACTTTTACAAATATTACTGATTATTTAGAAAATGAAAAAATTGCTAGTTTTAATAAGTCTTTTGTTGCGTTAATTAATTCTGATTCATTTGGGAAGAATTTTAATTTATCAATTGATAATGGATTTGTTTTTAGTGAAATTTCTTTAAGAGAAAACAATTTAAAATTGTTTTTATTCGATGAAAATTTTACTTATGAACATATTAAAACAATTAATGTTACAAAAATTTCTAATTCAATTCATATTGTAATTACTTTAGACAATGGTTTTGTTAAAATTTTTTAGTTAAAATATATAATTAAAAATTAAAGGAAGATTATGAAAAAGTTTTACATTAGCACACCTATTTTTTATCCTAATGGGGATTTGCATTTGGGGCATTTATATTCAATGAGTATTGCCTGGGCTATTAGAAATTATAAAAAATTAAAAGGTTATCAAACTTTACTTTTAACAGGTTCTGATGAACATGGTCAAAAAATTATGCAAAGTGCAGAAAAAAATAATTTGAGCCCTAAAAATTTTGTGGATCAACAAGCAGAAAAATTCAAATCTTTTTGAAAAAAATTTGATATAGAATATGATGTTTTTGTAAGAACCACTGATAAAAAACATAATAGTGTAATTGAAAAAATTCTAACTAAATTAAATGAAAATAATTTTATTTATAAAAGTTTTTATGAAGGTTTGTACTCTATTTCTGATGAAGAATTTTTAACAAAAACACAAGCTAAAGAAGTGAACGGAAAGTTTTTTCATCCTGTTTCAAATCATGAATTAAAAATTGTAAAAGAAGAATCTTATTTTTTGAAAATTAGTCAATTTCAAAATTGATTGAAAAAATATCTTGAAGATTATCCTAATTTTATCTCCTCGCAAAAAGTAATAAATGAACTAAAAAGTACTTTTTTAAATGAAAAATTAGAAGATTTATCAATAAGCAGAAATAGTTTTGATTGAGGAATTAAATTTTCATTTGATAATAAACATATTGCATATGTATGAGTTGATGCATTGTTTTCTTACCTTAGTCCTTTAGAATTATTTTTAAATCAAGAAAAATTTAATTCTTCATGAAATGATGATGTGGAAAAAATACATGTTGTTGGAAAAGAAATTACAAGATTTCATGGAATTTATTGGCCAATAATGTTGAAAATGTTAAATTTACCATTACCAAATAAAATTCTTAGTCATGGATGATTAATTACATCTACAGGAAAAATGTCAAAATCAAAAGGAAATATTGTGAATCCTTTAGATCTTTTAGAAGAATTTGATAGCGAAACAATTAAATTATATTTATTAAGCGCTTTTAGTATTAATAGAGATGGTGTTTTCGATAAAGAAAATATTAAATTTTTTTACAATTCTTTTTTAGCAAATAACTATGGAAATTTGATTAGTAGAGTTTCAAGTCTATTTAGTCAAAATTTTTCTTCTAAAATAAGTTGAGATCAAAATTCTTTAGATAAAATTGATTATAGTATTTTGGATAAAATCGAAAAATCAAAAGAAGATTTCATGTCTAATTTTGACAACTTTGAAATTGATAAAGCTGTTGAAATTTTAATTAAATTAGGAAATGAATTAAATGGATATGTAGATTTAACAAAAGCTTGATTGCTTAAAGATGATAAAAAGAGATTAGCTACTATTTTATTAATTTTAATTAATGGAATTTATGCAATGAGTGCTTATTTAAAAATCTTTATGCCTTTAAAGATTGAAAAAATAGAAAGAGATTTTTTTCAACAAAATGCTTCTTTAGAAAATATAGAAAATTGAAAAAAATTTGATGATATATTTATCAAAAAAATTGAATCTATTTTTAATAGAATAAAATAATTCAAGTTATTTAATAGTGAAAGGAGGACAATATGAAAAATTTCAAAGAATTGGACTTAAATTCACAAAAGAAAATTTATGGTGGAGGATTCTTTACAGCTCTTATTGCTTTAATTCCATTGCTTACTACTTCAGTCATTTCCATTGTAGGTTCTATTAAATTATCTCAAAGTAATTCAGGAGAATTAAAAACAAAAGACACAACTGTAAAATTTGAAAACCCTGATCCAATTGATGATTCCAAGAAAAATAATGTTTCTACAAAACCACCTATTTATTTTGTATATTAAAAAGTTATTCTAATAAATTAAATAAAAAATCTAAATCAATATTCTTGGTTTCAAGTGAGTTTTCGAGTACAATGTCAATAATTTTTTGCTTTTGACTTTGTAATTCGAAAACTTTTTCTTCAATTGTGTCTTTCATAATTAATTTGAAAACGTTTACACCTCGTTTTTGACCTATTCTATGCACTCTGTCAATTGCTTGACTTTCAACAGATTGATTTCATCAAATATCATACAAAATAACATTGTTTGCGCTTGTTAAATTTAAACCTAATGAACCTGCTCTTAAAGAAATAATCAAAACATCAATATCACTACTTTCGTTAAAATATTCAGTTATTTTAAATCTTTCTTTTTTATTTGTTTTTCCGCTTATAATGTCATATTTAATATTGCTTTTAATAAAATTTTTTTCAAAAAATGGGATATTTTTTGTAAATTGTGTGAAAATTAAAACTTTTTGTTTTAGTAATTTAATTGATTTAATTAAATTTATACAATAATTTAATTTTTCGCTTGTATCAAACTTATCGCTTTTCACAAATGGAGAAGAAGCTATAATTTTTAAATGATTAATTGCTTTAAGAACAATTAAGTGTTTGTTATTTGTCGTTAAAGAAGAATTATTTTTCAAAATATCTAAAGAGTATTTAATTTTGCTTAATTCTTTTTGGTAAAAAGTCTTTTCATCACTTTTTTGCTTGATTTTTATTACTTTAATTTCCTTATCTGATAAAGAATCTAAAACTTCAGATTTCAATCTTCTCAAAATGAATGGATTAATCTTTGCTAATAAATGCTTTGTATTACCCTCTAAAAAAGGTTTATAAAAGACTCTTTTGTATGCGTTTTTTGATAGCAAGTAATTAGGTAAAATAAAATCAAAAATACTTCATAATTCTAGAAGATTATTTTCTAATGGTGTACCTGAAAGAGCGAATCTATATTTTGAATTAATTTTTTTTATTTCTTTTGTAAATTTTGTCAAATAATTTTTTATCATTTGACCCTCGTCTGCAAAAGAACAATAAAATTCAACATTTTCAAATTCTTTTGAGTCCCTTGCAAATTGATGATATGAAGTAATAAAAATAATATTATTATCTCTATTATCATTAATTAATTTCGTTCTCAAATTCTTTTTACCATCAATTACAACGATTTTCAATTTTTCACTAAATTTTTTAAATTCATTTTTTCAATTGTAAATTAAAGAACTAGGACAAATTACAATTGAAGGTTTTTTGATGTTTTCGTAATTATATAAATTATCTAAAAGAGCAATTGTTTGAATAGTTTTTCCTAGACCCATTTCATCCGCTAGAATTCCACCCATATTCAATGCAATCATTTTTTTGAATCATTTAACACCTTCAAATTGATAATCATGAAGTTTGGTTTTTAAATCATCATTTATTTTTAATTTTTTAACTTCTGTTTCAGCATTTTTTATAATATTTTTTAACTTTTTAGCCAGGTCAATTGAATTTGGCTGATTAGAATTTTCTATAAAATCTAATAAATAATAACTATTGTGGAAATTCAAATAAAAATTGTTTTCATTTTTTGATAATAAAGAATATATATTTAAGTTTATTTTTTTAAAGTCTTCTTCTAAATTTTCAAAGTCAATATTTTTCAAATTAATCAATCTATTATCTTTAGTTTCAAAAAACTCATCTTTATTCAAATATGATCTAATAGCTTCAACTACTTCTTCATTGGATAAAAGTGGCAAAGATAAACTCATTTCTAGTAAATTATTTTTTAATTCTAAGCTATTTATACTGAATTTAGATTGATTATCTTTTGTTTCAAATGATTCATCAATATATATTTCATAATCATCAAGTGATTTTCATCTTTTAATAAGAGCTTTTAATTTGAAATATTTTTCTTTAGAATTTATATAACCTTGTTTTTTGATATTATCAAAAGAATCTAAAAATGATAAAACACTATTTAAAAATTCACTTTCATCACACTTATCTTCTAAATTTTTATTTAGATCTAAATCATTTTTAATTAGTGATGATTCGTTTAAATATTTGTATTCATTTAAATGTTTTGTTGCAACTTTTACAATAATTTTTTGAAGTGTAACGTCATAATAAAGTTCTAATCTTTTTGTACAAGATGATTTTTCCTTAAATTGTTTAAGAAAATTAGTATTTAGATCGAAATTGTCCAATTTTACATTTTTCAAATTATTGTATAAATTTTCATACTTTTCAAGGATATTTCTAATCTCACTTTTTGTAAATGAAACTTTTGTTAAATTTTTAAAAAGTTGAATCATTTCTTTTGCATCTTTAATATTTTTAAAGTAAATGTTATTGCTTTCAATATTTTCTTTACTTTTTAAAGTAATATTGAATAAAATAAATTCATTAGATTCTGAAATAATTTCAATATTTGATACACTCAAAAAACTCTCTAACAAAAACCTTTTACTATCATAAACTTTAAATTGCAATCATTTCATATCAGGGAGAGAATTATTAATATTTATTTTTTCAATTTCTTTATTACCGTATAAAAAATGCAATTCATTTTTTATTGAAAATTCAACTAATAAATTTAAATTGGAAAGTTTCATGTCAAAACTTAAAATTGAACTATTATTAAAAACTGTTATTTCTGTTAAAAAATTTACAATATTATTTAATTTAGATTTTGCCTCAATTTTAAAAACACCTATTTTACCTGGAATAAAATAAAAGATATTGCTAAATTCATTCTTAAAGAATAATGATGTAAAATGATTATTTTCTTCTATAAAAATTGATATAGAAATAAGTTTGTTATCAGTTTTATGTGAATTAATTTTTAAAAAATAGTTTTCCATTTTATTTAGATCTGGACTACTTTTTTCTTTTTTCATAATTTAATTATAAAATTTTATTAGGGTTTTTAAAAAAATAAATGATTTAAAAAAAGTTGATTTTTGACTTTTTACTATATCTTATTAAATGTTCTTTTTTAATATATAATTTTATTAATTATATGACTAGTTAATTTTAGCTATTTTAAAGGAGTTACTACGATGTTTGAAATAAAAGATTATGCAGCAAACTATTTTTTAAAAGCACATGAAATTATTAAAAAATATAAACCAAATGATATTGTTACAATGCAATTTTTTCAAAGAAAAAATAATGTTAAGTTATCTGGCATTAAAGAAGTCTTAACTTTACTTGAAAAACACACAAATACTTCTAAGTATAAAATAAAATATTTAGAAGATGGAGAAATAATTAACTCAAAAGAAGTTGTTTTAGAATTAGAAGGAAAATATACAGAATTCGGAATTTTAGAAGGAATAATAGATGGAATTTTAGCAAGAAATACTTCAATAGCTACAAACATCTATCATTGTATGCAAGCTGCTCCTAAAAAAGAAATTATTTTTATGGGAGATAGAGCTGATTTGTATCTTAATCAAGAATCAGATGGATATAGTACAAAAATTGCTGGAATAAATGCTTATTCAACAAATGCTCAAGCTAATGGAAAGAGTGAATTAGTTTTCGGAAGTATACCTCATGTTCTTATTCAACATTTTAAGGGAAATCAAATAGAAGCTTTGAAAGCATATCAAGAAATGTATCCTGAAGATGATTTAATTGGTCTTCCTGATTATAATAATGATGTTATAACTGAATCGCTTAAAATTTTAAAAGAATTTGGTAAAAAATTAATCGGAGTAAGAGTTGATACTTCTAAAAGTGTTAAAGATAAATATTTCGAAAATGAAATCTCTGAAGAATTTTATGGATCAAACCCACATTTAATTAAAGCATTAAGAAGAGAGCTAGATTTAAATAATGGAAAACATGTAAAGATTATAGTTTCTTCGGGTTTTAATCCGAGTAAAATTCAAGAATTTGAAAAAGCAAATTCTCCTGTTGATTCTTATGGAGTAGGTGAATATATTATGGGGATAACAACTCATTTTACTTGTGATGCAGTAAAATTAAACGGAGAGAAAGTAGCTAAAATAGGAAGAGAGTATTTTGATACAAATAATTCAAAAAGATACAAAGTTTATTTAGGAAGCGAAAAAAGGTAAATATGAAAATATTCAAAAAAAATAAAAAAATAAAAAAAATTTCAAAAAAAACAACTGATGAATTATTTGTTGAAAATAGTTTAATTTTGCCAGTTGAGAATGAGAATAAAACAAATGAAGTAAATCTTTATAATTCAAAATCATATGCTGGTCCTTATCGTTTCGATCCTTTTAAAAATAAAAATATAGAAACAAATACTTTAGACTTAAAAGTTGCAGCAACATTTTTTCCGAGCGGGAAAGAATCTATTAGCAATATTAATTCATTTAAAAAAAGTAATAAGAATTATGAAATTGAAACTAATTTAGGAAATAATTTTGAAAATAAAATTGAAAGTGACCTTATTTTTCCAGGATATTTAGAAAACTTTAAAAGAACAAATAAAACTTTTCGTGAAGAATCAAAGATTCAAAAAAATCCTATAAATGAATATGAAAATAATTCATTTCATGATTTAAATAAAAAACTTGATTTTAGTGAATATGATTTTTCTAAATTAAAAGATTTTTCAAACAATAAAATTGAAAAAGAAGAATACAAAGAAATATTTTCAAATTCTTACTCAAACACACAAGAAAATTCATTGGCAGTAAATAAAATTGAAACAAATAATTTAAATCAAAAAGAGTATTCTTTAGGTGATTTTTCAGAAACTATTTTTATTCAAAATGATGCGAGCCAACAAAATCAAGATGTTTCAAATTTTCCTAATTTGGAAAAAACAAAAGATGATCTTAATTTTAATACGGGATCAAAAAATGAAATTGAAAATAGTGATTTTTTCCAGTCATCTTTTAATTCAAATTCAGATACTTTTAATCAAAATAAAAATGTTAAAGAATATAGTATCCCAAAACCAGAATATATTCCTAAAAAACAAGTGAATACAAATAATACTCAAGAGCAAATCGTTTTTCAACAAGAGCCTGTTAGTCCTTTAAACAAGGCAAAACCATATGAATATGCTTTTAATCAACAATTTGAATATATTCCTAAAAAACAAGTGAATACAAATAATACTCAAGAACAAATTGTTTTTCAACAAGAACCTGTTAGTCCTTTAAACAAGGCAAAACCATATGAATATGCTTTTAATCAACAATTTGAATATATTCCTAAAAAACAAGTGAATACAAATAATACTCAAGAGCAAATTATTTTTTCACAACCACAAAATAATAAAAGAACTGTTGGATACGAATATGCCTTTGGACAACAATTTAACTATATTCCTAAAAAGCAAATGAATAATAATGGTAATATTCAAGAACAAATTGTTTTTCAACAAGAACCTGTTAGTCCTTTAAACAAAGCAAAACCATATGAATATGCTTTTAATCAACAATTTGAATATATTCCTAAAAAACAAGTGAATACAAATAATACTCAAGAGCAAATTATTTTTTCACAACCACAAAATAATAAAAGAACTGTTGGATACGAATATGCCTTCGGACAACAATTTAACTATATTCCTAAAAAGCAAATGAATAATAATGATTATAGTAATACTCAAGAGCAAATTGTTTTTCAACAAGAACCTGTTAGTCCTTTAAACAAGGCAAAACCATATGAATATGCTTTTAATCAACAATTTGAATATATTCCTAAAAAACAAGTGAATACAAATAATACTCAAGAGCAAATTATTTTTTCACAGCCACAAAATAATAAAAGAACTGTTGGATACGAATATGCCTTTGGACAACAATTTGAATATATTCCTAAAAAACAAGTGAATACAAATAATACTCAAGAGCAAATTATTTTTTTTCAGCCACAAAATAATAAAAGAACTATTGGATATGAATATGCTTTTGGACAACAATTTGAATATATTCCTAAAAAACAAGTGAACAACACTCAGGAAAAAATAATTTTTACAAATAATTCAGTTGTTAATAAAGGACAAACATATGAATATAATTCAAAAGTTAGTTACATTCCAAAAAAATGAAATGTTTAAAATATTAAAATAAGACTTCAAATTCAAATCATATTTTAAAAATCAAGGAGTTTATAATGAATATTATTACTAAAAAAAATGAAAACCAAAAATACAATGATAAAAAATTTATTAAAAAAATAAATTTTTTTGAAAATTTTACAAAACCTAAAAGCGAATTAAAATCAAATTTTAACCAAGAATTTATAAATGTTGTTCAAATAAAAAACGAAAAAAGAAAAATAGGTTTTGAATACAATAGAAATAATAACTACATGCCAAAGAAAAATGTTGAGCAGTCATTTGTTGTTGTAAAACAAGAAGATCCTAAAAGAAAAATAGGTTTTGAATACAATAGAAATAATAACTACATGCCAAAGAAAAATGTTGAGCAGTCATTTGTTGTTGTAAAACAAGAAGATCCTAAAAGAAAAATAGGTTTTGAATACAATAGAAATAATAACTACATGCCAAAGAAAAATGTTGAGCAGTCATTTGTTGTTGTAAAACAAGAAGATCCTAAAAGAAAAATAGGTTTTGAATACAATAGAAATAATAACTACATGCCAAAGAAAAATGTTGAGCAGTCATTTGTTGTTGTAAAACAAGAAGATCCTAAAAGAAAAATAGGTTTTGAATACAATAGAAATAATAACTACATGCCAAAGAAAAATGTTGAGCAGTCATTTGTTGTTGTAAAACAAGAAGATCCTAAAAGAAAAATAGGTTTTGAATACAATAGAAATAATAACTACATGCCAAAGAAAAATGTTGAGCAGTCATTTGTTGTTGTAAAACAAGAAGATCCTAAAAGAAAAATAGGTTTTGAATACAATAGAAATAATAGTTATATATAAAATAATACAAAGGGGTTTAAGTGAAGACAAATATTTTTACAAGTGAAAGTGTTGGAAAAGGACATCCTGATAAAATTTGTGATCAAATTAGTGATAGAATTTTAGATTCTATCTTAAAAAAAGATTGCAATGCAAGAGTTGCTTGTGAAGTAATGGCTTCTAATAAGTTAATTGTAATTGGTGGTGAAATAAAAACAAATTCATATATTGATGTTGTAAAAGAAGCATGAAATATTTTATTGAAACTAGGATATGATGAAAATGATTTTACAATTATTTCAAATATAAATAAACAGAGTAGTGATATTTCATTTGGAGTTGATAAATCTAATGGATCGATTGCAGCAGGAGATCAAGGCATTGTTTTTGGATATGCCACAAATGAAACAGAGCAATTTTTGCCATTAAATTTTGTAATAGCTCATGAAATTTTAAAAATAGCTGAAAAAAAACGTTTAAATAAGACTTTTCAAAATGCTAAAAGTGATATGAAATCACAAGTTACTATGGATTATTCTGATCCTAAAAATCCTAAATTAGTAACAATCATAGTGGCTATTCAGCATGAAAAAAATATAGATAAAGATGAATTTGAAAAATTTATAAAAGATGAAATAATTTATGTTGTAACAGATAAATATAAATTGAATAGAAATTTTGAAATTCTTATAAATACTGCTGGAGATTTTACAATTGGTGGACCAATCGGAGATACAGGATTGACAGGAAGAAAAATAATTGTTGATACATATGGCGGATGAGCAAGACATGGTGGAGGTGCTTTTAGCGGAAAAGATTACACCAAAGTCGATAGAAGTGGTGCATATTTTGCAAGATGAGTAGCAAAAAATTTAGTTGCAGCAGAAGTTGCTGATAAAGTAGAAATACAATTTGCATTTGCAATCGGAAAAGAAATGCCTATCGCAATCAATATAAATGTTACTAACGAAAAATACAAAATAGAATTAATTGAAAAAGTTGTGAAAAATTTATTCAATTTCAATGTTGGAGAAATAATTGAAAAATTAGATCTTAAAAAGCCTATTTATGAACAAGTTGCTTCTTTCGGTCATTTTGGAAGAAATGACTTGGATTTATCATGAGAAAAATTAGATTATGTTGACAAAATAAAACAATTTTTGAAAAAATATCCTGAAGGTAAAATATTGAATAATGGATAAACTCAAAAAAAGACACTTTTATAATGGTATTGATTATGTATTGGATGGCGAGTCTAAAAAACTAATTTTATTAAAAGAATTTCATGAAAAACTTTTAAACAAAACTTTGTGAGGAAGTTTTGGATTTAAAAAAATTGGAGGAAGTAATATTGGTGATGTTCTATTAAAGAATGAAAAATTTCATTCTGAATTTTCTGCATTTGCTAAAATTTCATATTTAAATTTGCCTATTTTAGATCCGAAGTATGTAAATGCTGGAATAATGATTGAGCCAAAAGTAATTGAGGCAATAGAACAAATAAGCAATTATAAAGTTCAGACTTTTGATCCAAAAAAATATAATTACGATTATTTTAGTGATAAAGATGAAATTGTAGGTGGAATCCCTGATGGATATGTCGAAGAAAAAAAAATAATCTTAGAAATTAAAACAACAAAAGAATCTAATTTTGAAAATTGAGAAAAATATGGTGTTCCAAATTCTTATTTAAAACAATCGCAATTATATTCTTTTTTAATGGGTGTTGAAGAATTCGCAATTGTTGCAACTTTTTTGAAAAATGAAGATTATGAAAATCCAGAAAATTATCCAATCAAAAAAAGAAAAATAAAATCATATAAATACAAAATAAATAAAGAGCAAGTATTAGATGATTTAGAAAAAGTTAAAAATTGATATCATAAACATACTAAAACAGGAGTTTCTCCTGAGTACAATGTTATTGAAGATAAAGATCTTTTAGATTATTTAAAATGTCAAAATGAAGAAGAATGACTTAATCTTTTGAAAAAGTGAGATTCAGAAGGTAAAGTAAAGGTTGAATATGGAAATTGATAATAAAGAAAATATTATTTATTTAAAAAATTTTAAAAGATTATTGACTTCTCAAGCGTTTTTTGTTTGAAATGACTTAGAAATCCCTTCAGCTAATACCGATCTATTAGATACAATGGATGATGAAGAAAATACAGATTCTATTTGAGAAATTTTTTTAAACCCTGAAGACACTAGAAACATTGATATTACTGCTAATATTTATAAAAAACTAGAAGAGGCTGCATTTGATTTTCTTTCAAATAAATTTAATAAAAATGAAGTTTTTATTAATACTGAAACAGAAATTGAAGTAGCTTTAAAAAAAACTCTAGATGCAATCCAAGATGAAAAAATGAAACTTATCATAAATCCTGTTTTTAAATATAAAAATGCAGTTGCAAAAATTGCTTTTTATGATAAACAAAATAAAAAAATTGGAGCAATAAAATTCACAACATCAACTAAGTTAAGCGATTATATAAAAGCTTTTTATGATTTTTCAATTGCTACTGCTTTTTTTGAAATTAAACAATACTCATTGATTATTTTAAATTACAAAGACAATTATCTTAAAAACGAAATTGATTTTCATGAAACTTTTTATGCAAATACAACTAAAACTAAAAGAAGTTCAAAAAAAGATATTTTTTATTTTGAAAAAAAATTAAGATCTTCTGGAGAATCTGATGAATCAGAAACCATTTATGAAAAAATCTCTAGTAGAATGATTAAAAAAAATTTAGACTTTATGCCTTTTGATTTATATTTAAGTCAAATAAATCAAGCTTTAGAAATTAAAAATAGATTGCCCTTAAATCAAGATGATAATACAGATTGGGGAGAAAACCCTTTTTTAAAAGAATTAATCAAATTAGATTGTCCAAAATATTCTGATTTTAGTGGAAAAGTTATTTCAAAGAATGAAATAATATCAAATAATCCTAAGGAATCAAAAATAAGAAGAGATATTGAAGAAAATAGAGATGAAATAAGATTTGCAGAAATAGAAAATGTAATAAAGTCTTTAAAAGAAAAAAATGCAAGAATAATTTGATACGATTTTGAATCATATTCTCTTCCTTATTCTGCAATTGATAATTATTTGCCTTATAAACAAATTCCTTTTCAATTATCAATTATTGAAACATTAAATGACAAAATTATTTCAAAAAATAATCTTGTTTATGATCCTTTAAACTATACTAACGAAAATTTCATTGAAATAATTAATACTATTTATTCAAAAAAAGCTGATTCTTATGTTGTTTACAATAAATCATATGAAAACACAAGATTAAAAGAAATGTGTGAAAATTTAAAAACAACTAAAAATAAATTATTTGGAAATGTAGAAAAATTAAATGATTTGAATAAAAGAATTGAGTACATAATTTCTAAAACAGTTGACCTTGCTGAATTATTTATTCCAAAAGTGGATCAAACACCAATATTTCTGTCAGAACTAAAAGGATTTTATAGTATAAAAAAAATTGAAAAATACATTACAAAAAATCAAATAAAATTGAAAAATAATATTGTTCCTTATTCTACATTAGAAGTAAAAGATGGTTTAATGGCTATGAAACTAGGAATTAAAAGATCTTTAAATATTATTGGAAATGAAGAATGAAAAAAAGAAAAAGAAAATTTGAAGAAATACTGTGAAAATGACGTAAGAGCTATGCTTATGGTATATGATTTTGCAATATATATGCAAAACAATAGCTTCAAAGGAGAACAAAATGGAAGATCTTAATTTAAAAAAATTTGCAAATGATTTATGAAAGAAAAATTTTGGAAATAAAGATGTTGTAAAAGATTTTACAGGAACTTATATTGTAAAAGAAGAATTCAATACAGGTAAAAGATATTCTTGAAATTTAGATAAATATGATGAAAATTTTCAAGAGTACTATATTGCTAATGAATTATTTATTTTACAAAGAAATTCCCAAGAATCTTTTTCATTTAATAATGTAAATTATTTTGTAGATAGTGACGAAACAGGAAATTTTTTCAATTCAAAAGATTTACTTTTAAATGTTGAAAACATTAAAAATATTGATTCGAGTATTAAAAATGATTTGGATAAAACGCAATCTATTAAATACTCTGCTTTAATTATTACTTTAAAAATGATTAAGCCTCAATTTCAAAATATTGTCACAAATTATTTTTTCAGAATTTCTAAAAGCTACAATTTTGTAAATATCTTTTGTGAAAAAGATGTAGATAAACTCATAATCAAAATTTTATTTAATGAAGATGTTCATAAAACTTTAGATTTATCTTTAATTTTTTCTTCAAGTCTCCCTCTTTTAATGCATAGAATAAGTAAAAAATTCAAAGAGGAACCTTTTTTATATAATGATTATGTTTTAAGAGGAAAATTTTTTAATATTTTTGTTCTTTATTTTGAGTCTAAAGAAAACTTTTTTGTGTTAAATTCATTAAATAATACGGCTTTATATTTACTTACATTTGAAAATTTAATATTTGTTACAGAAAATTCTTATTTGAAATTACAAAGTAAAATTTATAGTCCAAATGATTTTAGTTTGCCTTTAGAAATTAGTCCTATTATTAAGTTATATAGTTTTGATTATGCTAATAAGAGTTTTGTTCAATACTTAAAAAATATTAAAAGAGAAGATAATAAAAAATAAACAACAAATATGTTGTTTATTTTCTTTCTTCAAAAGCTGAAGCATATTTTCTATTACGCTTTATAGCATATTTGATATATCCATCAATTAGAGTGTACAAAGTATGATCTTTACCAATACCAACATTTTCACCTGGGTGAATTTTTGTTCCTCTTTGACGATAGATAATTGAACCTGCTAAAGCGAATTGTCCATCTCCAAGTTTTTGACCTAGTCTTCTACCTTTACTATCACGACCATTACTTGTCGATCCACCTGATTTTGTCTTTGCCATTTCTTATCCTTTAATTTCTAAAATTTTTACTCTAGTATAAGGCTGACGGTGCCCTAATTTTCTTTTGTGAGTTGATTTGGCATTATGACGATAAACAACAATCTTTTTTTGTTTACCTTGCTTTTCTATAATACCAGTTACAGTAGCATTCTTTAAAAAGGGAGTTCCAATTTTATCATCAACTAAAAGTACTTTATCAAAAACTACATTTTGACCTGCTTCACCTTCAATTTTTTCAATAAAAATGAAATCATCTTTTTTTACAAGAATTTGCTTTCCACCTGTTTCAATAATTGCAAACATTTTTCTCCTTATTGTGGCTCACCCTTAAGGTGCTTATTCATAATGAATATAGTCTTTTTTACCTGTTTAGAATGGTTACAAAAAGTAACATTTAAATTATAGCAAAACTTTTTTATTTTTTATATTTTATTTTAATAATTCAAACAAAATAAAAACTATATATTTTTTAAAAAAACTGAGATAGATTCTCCATTAATAAAAACTAAAATATATGACCCAATAAATTTATTCCAAACACTTTTTACAATAGAACCGGGATTTAAAATAAAAATTGTTCCTTCATTTTTTACACTTGGCTCATCACTATTTGAAAAAATAAAAAATTTAGATCCAGATTTAATTGCTAAATCTGATGTATATTTTTCTATATTCGATCTTGTGATTTTTATTAAATTTAAATTAGACTCTAAATGAAAAGAAAAATTAAATACATTAAAAATTTTTGATAAATCTGTATCAAAATTATCATTTTCTCCATTTACAAATTGGTTAAAATATTTTTCCATATATCCAATTTCTTCTTCGTGATTTCCTGCATGAATCAAAAAATTAGGAGATTCTTTTTTTATTATTTCTTCCAATAATTTTCGATTAGAATATGTTCTTGCGACAATTAAAATTTTTTTAGTTTCCATTATTTTAATTATAGAAAATAATTTTAAATACTTATGAAAATAATGGAACATGATTAAAAATTAAAGTGTTTATATTATAATAATAAAATGATAGATTCGAAATTATCAAAAACATTTAGAAATATTGATATTGAAAAATTTTCTTTTAAAAAAAGAGAGAGAACTATTTTCATTTACAAAATTGTGATAATTTTATGAATTTTAATGATTTCATTATTTACTTGATTTTTTTGAGGAGATTTTTTACTTCAAACTAATTTATCAATTGAAGGAACAAATGGAGTTTCTCTTTTTCAAACAATCCCTAATTTAGTAAATAGTGCTATAATGAGTTTTGCTACTTATTTCTTTTTATCTAAAATGTTAAATTACATTGAAAACTTAATAGATAGATTTGGTCTTTTTTGAATATGAATGATTTTTTTGCTAGTATTTTCATTAGCTGCACAGATATTCAATTTTTATTTTGTTCCATTAAAAACCTATTTTGGATTAATTTATGCTTTATTTTGGGTATTAGGATTAACAATAATTAATTTTTTTCTTGATTTATATATTTATATTAACACCAAAAAAACAGATCCTATTCTATCTAGAAACACTTTTTTTAAATTATTTTCTTATATTTCTTATGTTAGTTCTTTATTTTTTATAATTGGAATTTTTTGGAATTTTTTAATTTTAACAGATACTACACAAGAATTAAATATAGTAAATTTTGGATTTTATAATTGATTTTTACTAACAACACCAATTGATATATTTTGGAAAATTGTTTTATTTATTGTAATATTTATTTTCCAAATACCTTTGATTGTTCATACTTTTAAATATGTTAATATAGAAAAAAAATATAAATATAACTCTTTTATATTTAGTTCAGTTTTTGTGCTTGGAGCAATTATTTGATTTTCCTATGCTTGAGCAAATAATCTTTTTAATACACAAAATGTGGTTAATTTTAATCAAATTTTTGGTAGTTTTACAACATGATTGTTTTTGATTTTAAATATAATACTTGTCCTAATTTTTATTGCTTATGTTCGTCTTGGTAGAGAAGAATTAAAATCTAGTATTGTTAGGTCATTAGTTTTGACTACATTTATTTCTCTTATTTGATTCTCTTTAATAATAATTAATATTACTTTTGATTTACAAAGCATAATTGGGACTTTCATTTTTATAATTGCTGTTTTTTCAACTTCTTTTTTATTTATAATTTTTGCTTTGCAAAAACCTTTGATTAGTAAATTTATAATTTTTCTATTTTCAAGTTTATTACTTATAATTGATTTGGCTATTATATTAAATATTTTTTTCAATATTTTTAGACAATTTGAAAGCATCCTTATTAATTTAGGCGGGATTCACTTTTTAATATATGTAATTATATCTATAGTGTCTTTAATTGCTTTTTTAGTAGTTTTAACAAAATTCTGAAAAATTACAAAAAATTACAAAAACATTTATGAAAAAGATATAAAAATAAAAGGATAAAAAATGAACTCAAATAAAAATAACATAATAAAGAAAATTTTAGAATTTATAAAGGGGAAAAAAGTAAATAAATTTGTTAAACATAATGAATTGGTTTCGATTTCTATAAGTCATTTTAATGAATATAAAGAAAAATCCCCTGTTCAAAATGTTGAAAATTTTAAGACAAACCTGCTTATCATTGCAAATGAGAAAAATGAGTCTAATTTATATGAATTATTTTTAGAAAAATTAGAAAATGGAATTAACTCGAGAAAAGTTTTAATTTTTGATAAATTAGATTTCATAATTACTTGACAATCTGCAAAAAATGATTTAATAGCTTTTCCTGTTTTAGAAAATAAAACTTCAAATGAATCTTCTTTAATAAGTCTTGATTTGAAAAATGAAAATAATTTATTTACTAATTTTCAAAAATTAGTAAAAGTTGAAATTTCAAATGGATTTGGAATAAATTTTTTTGATAAATTTATTATTACAAAAAGTGAAAACGAAAGTTATAAAATTCTTTTTTCTGAAAAGGTGCTATTAAAAAATGAAAATAGGAAGTAATTCAAAAAAAATTTTAACTTTGAAAAAAATTCACTCTTTAATTAAAGTAAGCAAATTAAAATCTCTTGCTGAAATTGCAAAATTTAATAAGAATTTTTTGAACAGATTTGAAAATGCTTTATTTTATAGAGACTTGATGGAATATTTTGAAAAAAAATATAATTTTGAAAATGTATTTTTTAATAAAAACAAGGAAAAGAATTCAAAAAGAAAAATTGCTAAGGAAACAGTGTTGTGATTTTATTTGACGGAAGAGTATGAAATCAATTCTTTTTCATATGAAAGTTTGAACAAAGAATTACTTGCAAAATTTGATAAGAAAAATGATATTTTTATCCCAATTGGTGAAGATGCAATAAAATTTGCTAAGGAAAATCAAATAAATTCTCTTATCGAATTTAAAGATAATAAATCTGAAAATCTTGTAGAAAATTTAAATACCATTTTATATTCTATTTATGTTAATGGAAATGCTAAAGCTATTAAATTTGTTTTGAACACAAATAAAACAAAAGACAAAATAGTTACTGTCTTACCAATTAAAGAATTAGAATTAGAAGTAAGTAATTATGAACATGAAAAAGATGAAGATATTTCCAATTATAAATTTTACCCTTCGATTTTAGAAGTGAACAAAAACATTGTATATAGCTATTTAACAAATATACTATCAGCTTTAATTTCAGAGTCTCGTTTTTATACAGTTAAACAAAAATATGCAAAACAAAATGATTTATTGAAAAATATTGAAGAAAAAATTGATGAATTAAAATTTGTAGAAATAAGCAATAAAAGAAAACAATTAACAGATGAAATTATTTTGGCAAGTCAAAATAACAAATAAGGAAAAAATGAAACTAATAGAATTTTTAAAAAATAGAATTCATAAGAATAAAACCTTATTTAATCTAAAAATCGATTTAGAAACAGGTGAAAAATTTGAATTTCAAAATGTTATAGTTAGCATTAAAGAATTTAAAAAACCAATGTTTTATATTATGAAAAATTCAGTTTTTTCTTTAAATGCAGCAATTGTTTATATTATTGATAATGAAAATAGAATTATGAATGCATTTTTCTTTTCAAACAACTTAATAATTGTCAAAAATGATAAAATAGAAGTCAAAGGAAATGATAAGATTTTTTTGTTAAAAAAAGGTAAAAATGAATTTCTCAAAAATAAGCTTAAAAAATCAAAAAAATTACTTGAAAAATTAAATAATAAAATCAGTTTAGGACTTACTGGTGAAGAAATTATTTTGCTAAGTAATTCTAAAAGAGAATATGAAATGAATTTTCTTTTGTACAAAAATGGATGAATTATAAATAAAAAGGAAAATTATGAAAA
Organism: Mycoplasma mobile 163K; assembly: GCF_000008365.1. GTDB lineage: Bacteria > Bacillota_I > Bacilli_A > Mycoplasmatales > Metamycoplasmataceae > Mycoplasma_J > Mycoplasma_J mobile. The sequence continues at coordinate 370,143 of NC_006908.1, read as the reverse complement.
ATAAAAAATTAAAAATTATTTTAAGTTTAGGAATAGCAAGTTTTGTACCTTTAGCTTTTGTTTCTTCTAATATTTACAATCAAAATTCTACTTCAAAAAATAATTCAATACAAAGTCTAAAATCAAATAATTTAACTCCTTTATCAACATCTCTAGAAAATGAAATTTATAGTTCTATAACAAATACATTTCAAGAATTTTTGAATTCCAGTTTAAATTCTAATCAATTGAATATGATTGCCTTTAGAAGAATAATTGATAAATTTAAAGAAGAGAATTATTCAAGATTTTCGACTTCTTTTAATGAAATGGAGCAGCTAGTTTCAATGGAATTATTTAGTAAAGTTTTAAATATAAATAATGAAGAACATTTAAATACTTTAACAGATGAAGAAAAAAAACTTTTAATTGAAACTTTAAAAAGTGATTTATCAAATCAATTAAAAATTTATTTAAATAATGAACACAATTATCCTGTAAATGGATCTGAAATTGCTGGATCAAATACAATTCTTGAATCAGAAGTTTCTAAAATTGAAAATTCTCTAAAAACTTTTTTTAGAGAAAAATTTAATGTGGCTTTTGAACAATTAAAAATTTCAATAAATTCAAAAATTCTTCAGCATAAAAATTTAGATATGTTAGAAGTAAAAAAAGAAATTGAGTCTAATTTAGATTCTAAAATAACTTTCCCTGAAAATATAAATGGTTTATTTTTAAATAACTCTAATATAATTTTTAATTTAACAAATAAAAATATAACAATTGAAATTATTGATGTAATAATCAATACAAGAGATATAGAAATCGGTAATTCAAATAAAGACAAAATAGGATCTTCGATAAGACTAAATTTAAAATTTAAATTAAATAATGCTATTGAAGAAAAATCTCTAGTAATTGATTTTGAAAAGAGAGATATTTTTAGAAGCATTGAAGAATTTGCGAACATTCAATTTAGAAGTGCTATTGAAAATCTTAAATCTGAAAATATTAATCAAAAAAATGTTAAACAGAATTTAGATGATTACAGAATAAGTGATTTTGAAATTTTGAAAGAAAATGAATATGTTGATTATAGATTAGCAAAAATAGAAATTAGTCCAGAAAATTCTGAAAAATTTATTTTAACTTTCAATCTATTTTTTAAGAATAGTACACTAAAAAATAAATTTAATTTAAACAATAGAGAAATCACTTTTCCAAATTCAATTAGATTTCAATCATCCCCAGAAGAAATTAAAATTATCTTAAATAGAAAAATAGATTTGAATAATGATAACGAAAATGAATTAAATTTAGTTAATTCATTGGTAAATATACTTTACAAAGGTTCGAATCAAGAAACAACACCCTTAAGTTCTCTTCAACAAATTTCTAATTTAAATTTAGTTTTTGGGCCTGATCAATTTTTAAATCCTAATTATTCTTTAAAAGTTAATAGGATTTCCGAAATAGATAATGATTATGGTTCAATTTTGATTGATTACACAATTTTTAATAAAAAAGAGCCAAATATTTTTAAATCTTTTTCTAGGACTTTGACAGGTTTTAAAGGATTAATGCCAATAACAAATGCAATTAAAGATTTTACAAAATCTATAAATAGCAAATTGAATGGAAATTCATTAAATACATCAAGTTCTTTAAAAGAAATTTCCAATTCCTTTTTTAATCAAAATCATCTTTCTAAATTAGTATTTCAAACAAGAAATGAACTTAGAATAAATTCAAATTTTCAAGCAAGTCTTTCAGAATTCAAAAAAAATTCGATTCGAAATCAATTTGACAATATTTACAATATAGTTTTAGATAAAATGAGTGAATTATTCAGTAATCCAAGCTTTTCAACTTTGACTAAAGAAGATGTTTTACAAATTGAAAATGCAATCAATTCTAAAACAAATGATTTGATAAATGAATTAAAAAATAGATTAAATGAAAAAGGACTTGATTCTACAATATTTGAAAAAAATATCAATGAAACAGTAAAAAAATTAAATGATTTAATTTCAGAAGGAATTTCTTTAGAAACAATTTTAAATTCTAAAGAATTAATTAATTTAGTTAAACAATTTGAAAATTTTGAAAATTTAAGTGATCAAAAATTAAATGAACTAATTAGTGCAACTCCAGATATTTTAAGAATCATAACAGAAACACAAAAAAACATTTTATATGGAATTTCAGCAGCGACTGGAGCTAGCATCATTTTATTAGGAGGGATTGTCTATCAAGTAAATAGAAAAAAAGGAATAAAACTAAAATCTGTAAAAGGTATAACTATTACTTCTTTATCAATAATGACTATATCAAGTGCAATTTTAATTTCTCTTATTTTACAACTTACAGGACTTATTTAATATGAAACCAATTATCAAATCAATACAAGACAACATTATTTATGTAGAAGGTGAATTTAACTATAGTCAATCACAAGTTTTTCTTATCAATAATAAAATTCATGCTTATTTATTAAGTGCTTCAGTAAATAGTGCAAATTTACTTGTTGAATCAGAAATTGAATCATTGAAAATTAATGATGAATTAGATTTAGTTGAAAATTCTGGAAAAATAAGTACATATCAAAAGTTTTATGGAAAAATAATAGATATTTTTGGGCATATAAAATATCCAATCGAAGCAAATGACATAATTGATGAAAATGAAGAAAAAATAGGAACTGGAAAAATTTTTAATAAAGCTTTAGGGATGATGTTTCGTAAAAGTTTAAATGAGCCTGTGCAAACAGGGATTGCTTCAATTGATATGTTAATCCCTTTAGGAAAAGGGCAAAGAGAATTAATTATTGGAGATAGAAGAACAGGTAAAACTTCTGTTGCCTTAAATACAATTATTAGTCAAAAAAATACAAATACTAAAGCTGTTTATGTTGCAATCGGACAAAGAAAAACTAATATAAATTTTATCTATAATACACTTGAAGAATTTGATGTTTTAAAAAATACAATTATTTTAGAAGCAAGTAGTGAAAATTTATATCATCAATTTTTTGCTTTATATGTTGGTATGACTCATGCAGAAAATATTGCAAAAAATGGGGATGATGTCATTATTGTTATTGATGATTTATCTAAACATGCAAATATTTATCGTGAAATGGCTCTTTTAATTAATAAACCAGCTGGAAGAGAAGCTTTTCCAGGAGATATTTTTTTTACACATTCCAAAGTTCTTGAAAGAGCTGGTAAATTCAAAAATGAAAATTGAGGAACAATAACTGCTTTACCAATTGTTGAAACAATTGAAGGAGATATCACAAGTTTAATTAGTAGTAATATCATTTCAATTACAGACGGACAAATTATCATGTCTTCAGAATTAGCTGCTTCAGGAAAATTTCCTGCAATTGATATTGAGCTTAGTGTAAGTAGGACTGGATCTAAAGTTCAAAATAAAGTTCTTTCAAAATATAGTAAAAAAATTTCTAAAACATTTTCTCTTTATAAAAGAAATTTAAAATATAGTGAAATTAAATATAATTTTTCATCTGAAATTTTTGATATTTTATCTAAAGGAGAAGTTTTAGAAAATCTTTTTATTCAAAAAGGTTTTAGTAACTATACTTTAACAACTTTAATTATTATTTCAAATTTAGTCGAATGAAGAATTTTAGAAAATATAAAAGATGTTTCAAGTGTTCTTGATTTTATTAATTATTTTTTTGATTTTGATTTAACAGCTAAAAAAATTAAGGAAAAAATTGAAAATGAAATTGAAATAGATAATGAATTATTTAAAAATTTTATCATTAATTTAATTAATGAATTTCTTTTTTATTCAAGTAATCAATATTATTTTGAAAATTCCGATTCTGTTTTAAAAATTAACAAAAACTTTATCAAAGTGTATTTTGATGGTAATTCAAAAATAAAAGAGGTAAAAAATGATTAAGGGAAAAGTAATAAAAATCACTTCTGATATTATTGAAGTTGATTTTGAAAAACAAGATGACAATGTCAAAATAAATCAAACTGTTTTTTTACATGAAGATAATACTGTTTTATTAATTGAAAGCATTTCAAATTCCAAAATTGCAACATGTATTATTTTGACTCAAAATAGACCCATTAAAATTAATGATATTGTTACAAATAAAATGGAAGTTTTAAAAGTTCCAGTAGGTTCAAAAATCGCAGGAAAAGTTTTTAATATTTTAGGAGAAACTTTAAATGCTAAGGAATTTGAAGATGAACCAAATACAATTCCTATAAATTCAATCATCCAAAGAGAAATTGAATTCAACCAAAATCCTATATTAATAGAAACAGGAATTAAAGTTATTGATTTCTTCTTGCCTTTAATTAAAGGAAATAAATTAGGAATTTTTGGAGGAGCTGGAGTAGGGAAAACTGTTTTAATGAAAGAATTAATTTTTAATTCACTAAAAGTAGATGATTCGACTTTTTCAATTTTTATTGGTACAGGAGAAAGAAGTAGAGAAGGAGAAGAATTATACTCTGAACTTAAAGAAGCTGATTTATTAAAAAATTCTACAATGTTCATTTCACAAATGAACGAAGAAGCAGGTGCTAGAATGAATATTTTACCTGTTGGAATTACTGCTGCTGAATATATGCGAGATTTTGAAAAAAGAAATGTTTTAGTTTTTATCGATAATATTTTTCGTTATATTCAAGCAGGAAATGAATTAAGTGCTTCTCTAGGGAAAAAACCTTCAAGTGCAGGTTATCAACCAACTTTAATTTCTGAAGTAAGTAAAATTCAAGAAAGATTAAATCGTACTCAAAATGGAGCAATAACTTCGTTTCAAACAGTTTTTTTACCTTCAGATGATATTACAGATCCAGCAGCTGTAGCTATTTTTTCACATTTAGATAGTTCTTTAGTTTTAAATCGAGAAATAGCTGCTAGTGGAATTTATCCGGCTTTTGATCCATTAGCTTCTTCTTCAAATAACATTAAACCTGAATTAATTGGTAAAAAACATTATGAAGCTTTTATCAAAGTAAAATCTATTTTACAAAAATATAAAGAATTAGAAGATCTTGTTTTAATTTTAGGTCTAGATGATTTAGAAGAAGAAAATAAAATTATTGTTAAAAAAGCCTTACAATTAAAAAGTTTTTTTTCACAAAATTTTTTCACAGCTTCGAGTTTTACTAAAGATGAAGGAACTTTTGTTAAAAAAGAAGACACAATAGATTCAATTATAGAAATTATTAATGGTGATTTTTTAACAAGACATCCAGATGATTTTCTATATATTTCAACAACTTTTGATTTAGAAACTGATCAAGAAATTGAAGAACGTTTAAAATTAGAAGAGCTGAAAAAAAATCTTTAAAATAATCTGAAATTAAATAAAAGAAAAATTCAAATTTAAAAGTTTTGTTTTGTAAAAAGTGAATTTTTATTCACTTTTTTATTTACTCAATATGTTTATTATTCATTTTGAATAATAAACATATTGTTTTTGAATAAAAATTGTATAATAAAAGAGTAATAAAGGAGATTCATGAAAAAATATGATGTTATTGTTATAGGTGGTGGAATAATTGGAGGTGCTATAACTTATCAGTTATCAAAATACAATTTGAAAATTGCTGTTTTAGAAAAAAATCCTATTTTAGCAGGAGAAACTTCAGCTGCTAATAGTGGAGTTTTACATGGAGGTTTTGATCCTGAACCTCATAAAATTGAGGCCAGGTTAAATGTTGAAGGCGTAAAAATTTGAAAAGAACAAATTTTTAAGCATTTGATTTTTAATCGAGCAAAACTTGATACTTTAGTTTTAGCTTTTAATGATGAAGAATTAAAAGAATTGAAAAAATTGTATGATAGAGGACTTGAAAATAATGTGCCCAAAGAATTTATGAAAATAATTTCAATGAATGAAATTATTAGTAGAGAACCACATGTAAACAAAGAAGTTAAAAGCGGACTTGTTTATAATGATAGTTGAGCAATTGATCCAATCGGAGCAACAAAAGCATTTTTTGGAGTTGCAAAACAAAATGGTGTTGAAATTCATAAAAATAGTAAAGTTACTAAAATTAAATATGAAAATGATTTATTTTCAATTCAAATTAATGATAAGGATTTTCTCCAAGCTAAAGTTGTTATTAATGCTGCTGGGCATTATTCAGATGAAATTGCAAAAATTGCAGGATATCCAGATTTCAAGCTAACAACAAGAAGAGGAGAATATCGGATTTTATCTAATTCAGAGTTGTCAAAAGTTAATTCAATATTATTTATGGTTCCAACAATTCATGGAAAAGGTGTTGTTGTAGCTCCTATGTTAGATGGAAGAGTTATGACTGGACCTTCAGCTGAAGATGGTGTTGAAAAAAATGATACAAGATTAATTACAAGAGAAAAATTTGAATTTATTGAGCGAATTGGTAAGAAACTAATTCCAAGTTTGGATTTTGAAAGAACTGAACTAACTTTTTCAGGTTCTAGAGCTATTGATATTGCAACTAATGATTTTATTATTAATAGTGCAAAAGAAAATATTAATTTTATTAATGCAGCTGGAATGCAATCTCCAGCAATTGCAGCAGCACCTGCAATTGCATTAGAAATTGAAAAGCTTGTTAAAAAAACAAAATTAAAATTAGAACATAAAAAAGATTTTAATCCTAATTATGAAGTAATTTTTTAATTTAAATCAAAGGAAAAAAATATGGAAAAATATATAGTAACTTTAGATAGTGGAACTACAAGTGTAAGAACTTTAATTATAAATAAACATGGTGATGTTGTAAGTGTTGCTCAACAAGAAATTTCTCAAATTTATCCAAGAAGTGGTTGAGTAGAACATGATCCATTAGAAATTTGAAATAGTCAAAGACAAACAATGCAATCAGCAAAACATAAAGCTAAAATTAAAAGTGTTGATGTTGCTGCAGTTGGAATTACTAATCAACGTGAAACAATTCTTATTTGAGATAAATTAACAGGATTGCCTGTTTATAATGCTTTAGTTTGACAAGATACAAGAACACATGATTTTTGTGAAGCATTGATTAAAAAAGGTCATCAAAAAATGATTCAAGAAAAAACAGGACTTTTAATTAATCCATATTTTAGTGGAACTAAACTAAAATGAATTCTAGAAAATGTTGAAGGTGTGGGTAAAAAATTAGCAAAAAAAGAATTATTAGCAGGAACAATCGACACATGATTAATTTGAAAATTGACAAATGGAAAAGTTCATGCAACAGATGTTTCTAATGCTTCAAGAACTTTATTATTTAATATTCACACAATGAAATGAGATGATGAAATTCTTGAATTATTAAACATTCCTAAAGAAATACTTCCTGAAGTTAAAGCTTCAAATGGTGATTTTGGAATTGTTGATCCACTACATTGATCAAATAATGCACATGGAAAAGTACCAATTAGATCAGCAATTGGAGACCAACAATCAGCTTTATTTGGACAATTATCTTTTAATAAAGGAGATGTTAAAAACACTTACGGTACAGGAGCATTTATGCTATTAAATACTGGTGAAAAAGCAATCAATTCTAAAAATAGATTACTAACAACTGTTGCATGACAATTAGAAAAAGAAAAAGCTATTTATGCTTTAGAAGGTTCAGTTTTTGTAGCAGGAGCTAGTTTAAAATGATTAAGAGACTCTTTAAGATTGATTTATGCTTCGGATGAAAGTGATTATTATGCAAATAGAGTTCAAGATGATGGGCAAAGAGTATATGTTGTGCCTGCTTTTACAGGTTTAGGTGCCCCATATTGAGATTCAAGTGCAAAAGGTGCAATTTTTGGTCTAGAAAGATCTACTAATCGTGAACATTTAGTTAAAGCTACACTTGAATCAATTGCTTATCAATCAAATGATTTATTAAAGGCTATGGAAAGTGATTTGAAAGAAAAAATTAAAGTTATGAAAGTTGATGGTGGAGTTTCAAATAGTAAGTTTTTATTACAATTTCAAGCAGATATTAGCAATTTAGAAGTCATAAAACCTAAAAATATTGAAACAACAGCAATGGGTGCAGCATATTTAGCGGGTTTAGCGGTCAAATTTTGAACTAATTTAGCTGAAATTGAAAAAATTTCAAAAATCGATACTAATTCAAAATCAAAAATTACTGAAGATAAAAGAAAATTTTTATTAAAAGGATGAAATGAGGCTGTTAAAAGAACTTTAAATTGATCTAAAGATATAGAAGAAGTGAAAAATGAATAATTTAGGAATCTTTTTTGGTGCTGAATTTATTGGAACTCTAATTTTAATTTTAATTGGTAATGGTGTTGTTGCTTCTATTGCTCTTAAAAAAACTAAAGCAACAGGTCAAGGATTTTTATATGCTTCTTTTGGTTGAATGACAGCAGTATTTTTAGGGGTTATGGTTTCTACTTCTGTTGCTTCTTTAGGAAATATAAATGTACCTAATGGAATGATTAATCCTGTTTTTGTAATTATAAATATGATTAACAAAAATTTACCTATAGAATTTGGTTTTATAGCAATTCTAGCTGAATTTCTTGGAGCAGGAGCTGCACAATTAATTGTTATTTCCCTATATTGAAATCATTATAAGGCAACTGAAGATGCTGATGCAGTTGGAGCCACTTTTTTTACAAGTCCTGCAATTAAAAGTAAATGAAATAATTTTTATGTTGAAATAATTGCAACATTTATCTTAGTTTTAATTTTAAGTTTTACTTCTTCAGTAACTTCTCCAACAACAACAATAGGAATAATAACAGGAGCATTACCAGGAGCATTTAATGTTGGATGAATAATTTTTGGTATTGCTGTATCTTTAGGTTCAACAACAGGATATTCATTAAATCCAGCAAGAGATTTAATACCAAGAATTTTGCATTCTATTTTACCAATTCCAAATAAAGGTTCTTCAAATTGATCATATTCTTGAATTCCTTCAGTTGGGCCTATTGTAGGTGGTTTAGTTGGAATGCTAGTAACTCCAGGATTATTTTATTAAAATTTATATTGTTTAATTAAACACAAATCCAATGTGATTTGTGTTTTTCTTATAATACAAAATGAGTAAAATATAATATAATTAAAACTAAAAGAAGTTTCTTTTAAAAATTAATAATAAAGGTTATATAAAAGTGAATAGCATGAGTAAGAATAATAAATTAGTGAATTTAATTAATCATTTAAAAACACAAGGTTTTGTCTATCAAGGTAGCGAAATCTATGGAGGTTTAGCAAATACATGAGATTATGGACCTTTAGGTTCACTTTTGTTAAACAATATTAAAAATGAATGAATTAAATATTTTATTCATAATGAAGAAAACAACTTCTTAATTGATGCAAAAATTTTAATGAATCCAGAAGTTTGGAAAACTAGTGGACATGTTGGAAATTTTAGCGATCCTTTAATTGAAAATAAAATCAATAACAAAAGATATCGTGCTGATCATTTAATTGAAGAATTTGATCCTTTGATGAAAATCGAAACTTTAAGTGAAATCGAAATGGAAAATTTTATTAAAAGAAATATTACTAAATACGAAGGAGTTGCAACTGATTGAACAAGTATTAGAAAATTTAATTTAATGTTTGAAACTTATCAAGGAATTTTAGAAGATTCAAAAAATAAAATTTATTTAAGACCTGAAACTGCACAAGCTATTTTTGTTAATTTTAAAAATATTTTAAGAACTACAAGAACTAAAATTCCTTTTGGAGTTGGTCAAATTGGAAAAAGTTTTAGAAATGAAGTAACTCCAGGTAATTTTATTTTTAGAACAAGAGAATTTGAACAAATGGAATTAGAATATTTTGTTCATCCTAATGATTCTGACAAAGCTTTTGAATATTATTTAAAAAAATGTTATGAATTTTTGATATTTTTAGGAATTAAAAAAGATTTATTGAAAATTAGAAAACATGCTAAGGAAGAATTATCTCATTATTCTAGTGCTACAAGTGATATTGAATTTAAATTTGATTTTGGTTGAGGAGAACTTTTGGGAGTGGCAAATCGTGGAGATTTTGATTTGTCTTCACACTCTAAAGCAACAAATGAAGAATTATCTTATTTTGATTCAATTGAAAATATAACTTATATTCCTCATGTAATTGAACCTTCTATGGGATTAGATCGTTTAGCTCTTGCTATTTTGACTTCTTCATATGAAGAAGAAACTTTAGAAGTAGATTCTAGAGTGGTTTTAAAATTAAATAAGTTTTTAGTACCTTATCAAATTGCTGTTTTGCCTTTAGTAAAAAAATTCAGTGAAGAATCCAAAGAATTAGTCAAATGATTAAAACAACATAATTTCAGAACTACTTATGATGAATCTGCTTCAATTGGAAAAAGATACAGAAGACAAGATGCAATTGGAACATTTTTCGCTCTTACTTATGATTATCAAAGTGCTGAAAATCAAAGTTTTACTATTAGAAATAGAGACACAATGGAACAAATTAGAATTAATAAAATTGATTTAATTTCATATTTAACAAAGGAATTGAATGGAATATAAAAATATTTTTGATGAATTGCTTTCTCAAGTTGACATTGTAACTGTAATAAACAATCATTTATCTTTAATTAAAAAAGGGAAAAATTATATAGCTATTTGTCCTTTTCACGAAGACTCAAAACCTTCATTAACTGTTTCTGTAGAAAAACAAGTTTTTAAATGTTTTGCATGTAATGTTGGTGGAAATGCAATTAGTTTTGTTGAAAAATTTTTAAAAATAAGCTTTTTAGAAGCAAGTAAAATGATTGCTCAAGAAAATGGAATTAATCTTGAATTTTCTGAAAAAAAACAACAAAGAGTGATTTTAACAAAAACTCAAGAGCAAATTATTGAAGCTAATAATTTAGCTTTGAGTTTTTACAAATACAACATTTTTGACAAGCAAAATAAAAGTTTAGTTAGTTTTTTAAATTCAAGAAATATTAATGATGCAAATTTAATAGATTTTTTTGAACTAGGTTTTGCTTCTAATGAAAATTTAAAAGAAAAGATCATGAAAAAAGATTCTACAATCAATGAAGCAATTTTATCCGTTGCTTCATTGATAAATTCTAAAAATGGAAATTTTTTTGAAAATAGAATGATTTTTCCAATTAAAGATGAGAATGATTTTTTAGTAGGTTTTAGTGGAAGAGAAATTGTTCCAAATTCAAATAATGTTAAATATTTAAACACATCAGAAAATGCAATTTTTAATAAAGGTAATGTTTTATATAATTTTAATAAAGCTAAAGAGTTTATTACTTACAAAAAGGAATTAATTATTTGTGAAGGGTTCATGGATGTAATTGCTTTATATAAAATCGGAATCAAAAATGTTACTGCTTTAATGGGGACATCTTTTTCAAACAATCATATAAAACTATTTAATAACATCAAAGACATAAAGATTGTCTTTTTTCTTGATGGTGATTTAGCTGGTAAAAATGCAACAATTAAATCTATTAATAAAATTATTAAATATAAATTTGAAATCGAAATAATTAACAATCCTTTGAAAATGGACCCAGATGAAATTTTAAACAGATTAGGTCAATCTAGATTAGAAGAAATTGTAAAATCAAGAAAAAATGTTTTTGAGTTTCTTCTAGACTATTTCTTAGAAATAAATTCATTAAATAATTCTGAAAAAATAATTGATTTTTGCAAAATTTATTCTCAATACTTGCAACATGCAAAGCAAGATATAAAAATTATCATTTTAGATAAAATCAAAAAAACTGAAAAAATTCCTCAAGAATTGATTGATAAATATTTTGCTTTTAAAACAAATAATTTAGAAAATCAAGATTATAATGTTTTAGATTTTGATCAAAACTACAAAAATACTTACCAAAAAGAAAATAAGTATAAGGCTAATTATCAAAATAATTTTTGAAACATAAATGATTTTAAATTTTGACAATTAAATCAAAGTGAAAAAGTTATTTTATCTCTATTTGATTCTTATAGAAAAGATCCTAAAAAGGAATTGATTGTTTTATTTTCAATTAAAAAAAATGATTTTGTTTTGAAAAATTTAGCATTGAATGAAATTGCAGAAAAATTAGTTACTTCTTTAGATAAAAAAGAAGTAATAAAAGCTAGTGAATTATTTGATTCTAAAGAAAAAGAATTTATTGATAATTTATTAAAACAAAAATATTTAATAAATTATCCAAAATTTAATGAAAGCAAAAATTTTGAAATTCTTCTAGAAAGTTTGAAAAATTATGAATCAAGCTCGCTATTAATTAATGAAATAGGAATCAAATTGAAAAACAATGAAAATATTGACGATTCAACTTTGGAAATTATGAAAAAAGAATTTTTAAAAAATAAAAAAGCCTATTAGGCTTTTTTATTTAACTATTTATTAGTTTTTTAGAAATTTTTTCTAATTCTTCAACTTCATCAACAATAACTGGTTTAGATTTATTTTTATAATATTTTTTTTCAATTCAACTTTCAATAAGTGTTATTCCAACACAAACCGCAAAAGAGAATATGAAAAATCCTAATCTAACTATTGCTGTAACCATATTGTTTAATGATGCAGTTCTTGAGCCAACTTGATCTATTATACCAACATGATCATTGAATACTTGAACATTTGATAAGGGAATAGAAACGATTGAATCAATAAAGAAAAAGACAACAGAAATATAAACAAAAATCAAAGCAATTCATGCAACAGGTACAAAATATTTATATTTTTTAACTTTTACAAAGTTTTTCTTTCTGTTAATTAAAGCTCCATGAATAGAAACTCCAATAAATAGATAAGCCATAATTGAAGCAAAGTTTGTAATAATATCAACAAAATTATATAATAATCCAGCTGATCCGTAAGTTTTTACTTCACCAATTTGTCAAGCATATAGACCTACTGGAATAATTATTAAATAAGAAATGCTAACAATTGCAAAAAATACTAAGAATGCTGCTGTTAATTGATCTTTAATTTTAAAGACTCTTTTAAATCAACCTATAAAATGTAACTCTTTTTCTTCATCAGTAGCCTTAAAAATAGGAGCTGAAGATAAAGCATATCCATTTAGTGTGGACATAACTGCTAAAGCAATAAATGAAGATAGTATTATTTGTAATCATCTTGGAATAATATTAGTTCCAAAAACTCCATTACTTGTTCCATCTGCTGAACCAATTACAAATCCAATTGTTAAGAATAAATATAATACAGTAACTATAATTAATCCAACAATCATAATTGAAGGTAATTTGTTAGGATCTTTTAATTTCGATCTTAAAGCTGTTGCTGTATAAAATCCATCAAATGAGAACATAATTGAAGGAATAGCTGCTAAAATTCCAAATCCAACAAACAATTGACTTAATCCTGTTGGTTGATTTAAATTACTATTAGCGACAAAATTTGGATCAACGCTATTTCCAGGGTTAAAAAATGCAATGATCGGAATAATCAAAAGTGGTAAAGCATTTCCTCCAATTGTAAAAATTCATTGTAAAATTCCAGCTGCTTTTATACTAAAAAAGCTTGTTAAGGCAATTCATGCAAAAAGTCCAAATGCAATTGCTGAAGCTACTCATCCATCTAATTGAAACGAATTTCCTGAGGCATCTTGAATTGCTTGAACAACGAAAAATGATAAAGCAAGTGTTGTTAGAGGTAAATAAAAAATTAACATATATGAACTTGCAAATCTTGACATTCATTTTTTCGTAAAGTTTTTAACTCAAGCTAATATTCCTTTATCATTTTTTGTTGCAGTTGCTAATTCAATTAAGCAAACAGCAATAGCAATAATTCCAATTGCTGAAATAATTCATGCTGAAATTGCAGCACCTATATTTGCTTGGGCAATTCCTGCATTTACTGTGCTTGTTGTCGAAATAACAAATTTATTTTTGAAAAAAATTCCTGCTCCAATTACTGTTCCTACAACAACAACTAAAGCAGATAAGAAACTTATTTGTTTTGTTTTTGGTGACATTTTTGTCCTTTCCAATATAAAATATATTATTTTAATTATACATTAAAGACTTCAAAAAAGTTGTAATTTCTTTATCTTTATACATTAAAAAGAATTGATAAATTAGAAAAATTAAGTATAAAAAAATTTATTCCTAAACAAAATAATTATACTAAATTTTTTTTAGAGTAAAATTATAAATAATTATAATGTGAATGAAAGTAAATTTTAGCGAAAGTGGTGATTTTAATGAGTGAAAAAAATGCAAGTGATTTTAAGAGTATAATCAATGCTTTAAAAAAAGATTTAGAAAGAATAAACAAAAAAAATGGAATTGAGAAAAAGAATTTGTCTCAACAAGAAGTTTTTGATTTTTTAATTAGTAAGAATATCGATGTAGATGAAGCAGATACAGATGATTTGTTTAATGCTTTAATTGAAGCTAAAGTTCTTTCTAATGTTGCTGATGATGGTGATTTAGAAGAAATTGATATGGATGATTTTTTAGGAGAAGTTAACGGAACTAAAAAAGCAAAAATTGTTAAAGATTTAGATGAAATTGATGATGATGATATTGATTTAAGTTCATTAGAACAAGATGAAGATGATGAAGAAGATAATGACGATGATTCTTGATTAGATGAAGATTTAGATAAAACTGAAGATTATGATTCTGCTGAATTAAGTAGTGATGATGAAAACTTTTCTTTAGATGAGATCAGTGATGATGAAATTGTTTTAGATGATTTAGATGAATTTATCGATTTAGAATATAGTGCAAATGCTAAAAAAGGTGCTAAATCAAAAGTTAAAAAAAGTGGTAATAGAGAAATTGTTATTCGTGAAATTGTTAAATGATACATGAGTTGAGTTGGTAAACACGGTAAAGTTCTTGATAAAGAAGAAGAAATTAAATACTCAAAACAAATTGAAGAAGATCGCAATGGAAGAAAAGGAAAAAAAGCTTTTAATGCTTTAATCCATCACAATTTGCGTTTAGTTATTAATAATGCTAAAAAATATAAAAATCGAGGGCTAAGTTTTATCGATTTAATTTCTGAAGGTAATGCTGGATTAATTAAAGCTGCAACAAAATATGATTATCGTAGAGGATTTAAATTTTCTACTTATGCAACTTGATGAGTAAGACAAGCTATTACTCGTGCTGTTGCTGATCAAGCGAGAATTGTTAGAGTACCTGTTCATATGGTCGAAACAATTAATAAAATTATTAAAATTGAAAGAGAGTTACATCAAGAATTAGGTGTGCCTCCAACTGATAAACAAATTGCTGAAAAATATGGAAACAATTTTACAGCTGAAAAAGTACAATACATAAGAAAAATTAATATCGATCCGATTTCTTTAGATAAATCTATTGGTAAAGATGATGATTCATCTTTTAGTGATTTTGTTAAGGATGAAAGTGTTGTTTCACCTTTAGAATTTGCTAGTCAAAATGAATTAAGTGGTATCTTAACTGATATTTTAGAAAAACATTTAGATGAAGCTGAACGTGATTTAATTAAAAAAAGATTTGGAATTGGCGTTGATAAAGATGGTAATCGAATCTCAAGTCATTCTCTAGAAGAACTTGCTGCTGAATTACAAATTTCAAAAGAAAAAGTGCGTTCATTGGAATCAAAAATTTTAAGAAAATTGAAGCACCCTCAAAAACGCAAAAAATTAAAAGAATTTTATAAGAATAATGTCTAAGAGTTTTAATGATTAAAAAAGTTGATTTAATTAATTATTTAGAATCATTTTATCCTTTTGAAAAAGCAGAACTTTGAGATAAAGTAGGTTTTAGTTTTTTGAGTAAAAATTTAAAACAAATTAAGAAAATCTTAATTTGTCTAGATTTTGATTTTGAAGCTTTTGAAAAAGTAATGAAAAATGATATTGATTTAATAATTACTCATCATCCTTTTTATTTCGAAGATACTCTTGAAGAAGAATTTTTAAAAAATCCTTACAAATCTAAAATTGAATCTGTTTTTAAAAAATTAAATAATAAATCCATTTATACTTTACACACTAATTTTGATAATCATTTTGAAGGAACAAGTTATTTAATTGCTGAACAATTAGGTTATACTAATTTTTTAAAAACAAATAATAATCAAGCTGTAATTACTAAAGTAAATGAAAACTTTAAAGATATTGTTGATAAAATTAAAAGCTCTTTTAATTTTACTTATGTAATTTCTAATCTTAAAGAAACAGATGAAATAGTAAAAACTAAAAAAACATGAAAAATAGCCATTTTTGCAGGTGCAGGTGATATTAATTTAATTAATCAATTCAAAGATAATTATGATTTTGATTTATTAATAACTAGTGATTTAAAATGAAATACTTTAATTTCGCTTGCTTCAAATCAAAAAGAGATTAATTATTTAATTGTTCCACATAAAATTGAAGAAGTATTTATTGCTAAAATAGAAACTTTACTAAAAGAAAAATTTTCTAATAAATTAGAAATTTTTACTTATTATTCAAAAGTGGATAATTTTTCTTATTAGAAATTCAAGTTTAATTTACTTTTTTAAAATCTAATAATTTATCCCGATAATATTCATATTGTTTTTTTCTTGCTTCAATTTCTGCAGGTAATCCAATTGTTAAATCACTAATCAAAGTTTCAAAACGATCAAGAATATTAACTATTTTATTTTGAACTTCAATTGGAGGTAGAGGAACTTTGATTTTAGCCATTTTTGAACTAGTAAGATGAGGAATTGTTTCTCTTTTATTAACATGCTTTTTTGCTATTATTTCTAAAAGGTAAAAAACAAATTTTGTATTTACCTCATTTTTATTTAATGCTTTTAAAAGTCCTCGATTTGATATGTTAAATTTTTCATTAAAATGATAAGAAACAGAGCCTGCTACATAGCCGTCTCTTGTTCAAGATATTGATTCTTCATTGTGCTCATATTTATTGATGTATCCAATAATTCCTTTATTGAGTGTTTGGGATGAGTATACAGGGTAAATACCACTAATTTTAGATATATAATCTTTTGTTAAAATACTTTTTCCATTTATTATTTCGAAAACATCACCTATTGAAACATATGGTGTACTTTCATTGAATGAAAGTAAATTATCACGATAACATTCATATTGTTTTTTTCTTGCTGTAAGTTCTGCTGTAAGTTCTGCTGTAAGTTCTGCTGTAAGTTCTGAGAAAGTGTCTAAAAATTTTACAATTTTTTCTTGAATTTCTATTGATGGTAATGGAATTTTAATTTTAGAATAAATACTAATATAAAGTCTTTTATGTTCTTTGGAAAAAAAATTCATACTAGTCATAATATGATATAAATAGCGTAATAAAGCATTATTTGAATTTACTGTTAATAATTTTATTGCTGATGATTTAATTTTAAAAGGAAAATCAACTCATTTGAATGAGCCTGTAAAATCATCAAAAATAATAATAGGATTGTTTTTGGACGCACCATATATGTTGTTTTTTTCATTTGTATAACCTAATATAAAAGATTTTCCTGCTGTTAAAACAGGAATTTGATTTTCTTTATTATAATTTGTGCTTTCTACTATGTATTTTGAAGGTTGTTCATAGTTAAGTAAACTTCCTATTTCCACAATTTTCACATCACCTGAATATATATATTTTGTTAAATCATTTAATAAACTATTCATTATTCTTGCTCAATTTCTTTAATAATTTTTTCAATTTCTTTTCTCAAAAATTTACCCTTATTAGAAATTTTTTGTATTTCTTTATTAAGAATGTTAATATCAATTATTTCCTTTTCGAATTTTTGCTCAATATATGTAGATACTGATAAATTATAACTTTCTTCAGAAATTTTACTATTTGAAACATTTTTTGAAAAATATTCTTGATCTAATCTTTTTTCATATGTATTTAAAATTTTACTAATATTTTCAGATAACAATTTATTGCTATTAGTAGCCTTTTGAAATTCTTTTGAAGCATCAATAAAAAGAGTACTATTTTCTTTTTTATTTTTTTTCAGAACCAAAACACATGTCGCAATACTAGTTCCAAAAAATAAGTTTTCAGGCAATTGAATTATGGCATCAATAAAATTATTGTCAATAAGATATTTTCTAATTTTTTCCTCTGCTCCTTTACGATACATAACTCCTGGAAAAGTTACAATTGCAGCTGTTCCATTTGAAGCTAAATATGAAAGAGAATGCATAACAAAAGCTAAATCTGCTTTAGATTCAGGAGCTAAAACTCCGGCCGGAGAAAATCTTGGATCATTTATTAGTAAAGGATTACTTTTACCTGCTCATTTAATTGAATATGGCGGATTTGAAACAATAGCTTCAAATGGCTCAAATTTATTATGAAGTGGATTTGTTAAAGTATCTCCTTGACTTATATTAAATTTATTGTAATTAATATCATGTAAAAACATATTAATACGACAAAGATTATAAGTTGTTTGATTAATTTCTTGGCCAAAAAAACCTTGTCTTACTTTTTCTTTTCCTAAAATTTTAGCAAAATTTAATAATAAAGAACCTGAACCACAAGCTGGATCATAAACTTTATTAATTTCATTTTTTCCTATAAGGGTGATTTTTGTTAATAATTCACTGACTTCTTGTGGCGTATAATATTCTCCTCCACTTTTACCAGCATTTGAAGCATACATACTCATAAGATATTCATATGCATCTCCAAATGCATCAATTGAATTATCTTTAAAATTGCCTAATTTCATTTCTCCAATATTATTAATTAATTTAGTTAATTTTTCATTACGTTCATTTACTGTTGAGCCTAATTTAGAACTATTAAGATTTATATCATCAAATAATCCTTTAAAGTCTTTTTCACTAGATGAACCATTTGCTGATGCTTCAATTTCTTTAAATACTTTATCAAGCGCAACATTAAGATCTTTATTTTTAGAAGCATTTTTTCTAATATTTACAAATAAATGACTGGGTCTAATAAAAAAACCCTTTTCTTTAACAAGTTCTTTTATTTCTTCTTTTTTTGACAATATTTTATCATCACTAATATTTTCATAACGAAAATCTTGTTTTTTAGTTGCTTTTCATTCACCTTGATTAATATAATTAGCTAAATTCTCTGAAATATAGCGATAAAATAGCATTCCTAAAACATATTGTTTAAAATCTCACCCATCAACACTTCCTCTTAAATCATTAGCAATTTTTCAAATCGTTCTATGTAATTCATTTCTTTCTATTTCTTTATTATTGTTCATATTTTTCTCTTTAATTCTTTTATATTTTTTTCTATTGTTTCTGTTGTTTCTATTTCTATTGTTTCAATTTACATAAATTAATTTAGATCAAATTTTAGTAATTTATCACGATAATATTCATATTGTTTTTTTCTTAAATTTATTTCAGATGGTAATCCTTCTTTAAAATCTTTAATTAAAATTTCGAAAAAATTAAGATTTTTCACAATTTTGTTTTGAATTTCAATTGACGGTAAAGGAATTTTTATTTTTTCTATCGAAGATTTTTTTAATTCGAGCATTGTTGAGCTTTTGGTTACATATTTTTTTGCAATTATTTCTAAAGCATAAAATACAAACTTTATATTTACATTATTTTTATCAAATGCTTTTAATATTCAACTACCTTCTGTAACATTTATTTTTTTATTATCATGATAAAAAACAGTTCCTGCATAACCACCTACTGTTATTGTAATTAATTCATCTTCATATTGATCTTCATATCTATTAATTCATCCAAGTATTCCATTATTAGTAGTTTTTGATGAATATACAGGATAAATTCCAGGATTATCACTTATATCTTTTTTTGATATCTTGCTTTTACCCTTATTTATTTCAAATATTTTATCTATTGAAACATATTCTGTTTGCTCACTAAATAAAAATAATTTATTTCGATAATATTCATATTGTTTTTTTCTTAATTCAAACTCTTTTTTAAGGTCTAATAAAATTTCTGAAAAATTATTTAAAATTCTAACAATTTCATCTTGATATTGAATAGGAGGTAAAGGAATTTCTATTTTAGATAAATTTGACTTTGTAAGTGTTCCACTAAAATTATTAAGTAAATTTAAATTTGAAGGATTTTTTGCTTCTTTTTGTAAAAAATAGAACATAAATTTTGTATTCGTTATATCTTTATTTTTTACCTTCAAAACAAAAGAATCTCCTGTTACATTAAATTTTTCATTAATATGATAAAAAGCAGTTCCTGCATATCCTTCTGATGTTAAAGTAATTAATTCATCATTGTAATCATATCTATTAATTCATCCAAGTATTCCATTATTAGTAGTTTTTGATGAATATACAGGATAAATTCCATGATTATCACTTATATCTTTTTTTGATATCTTGCTTCTACCCTTATTTATTTCAAATATTTTATCTGTTTTTATAACTTCTATTTTTTTTGATAAAGGTTCATTTTGTGATTTATATATTTTTTTCATTAATTAATTTTCAATTTCCTTAATAATTTTATCTATTTCTTCTCTCAAAACTTTTCCTTTAGTTACAATTGTTTTTATTTCTTCATTAAGAAGATTAATATCAATTATTTCTTTTTCAGATTTTTGACCTATATAAGTGGAAACTGATAAGTTGTAATTTTCTTCAGAAATTTTATTGTTTGAAACTTTATTTGTGAAATGCTCTAAATCAATTCTTTTTTCATATGTATTTAAAATTTTACTAATATTTTCTTTTGACAATTTATTGCTATTTGTTATTTTTTGAAACTCCTTTGAAGCATCGATAAAAAGAATATCATTTACTAATTTATTTTTTTTCAATACTAAAATACAAGTTGCTATACTTGTTCCAAAAAATAAGTTTTCAGGCAATTGAATTATGGCATCAATAAAATTATTGTCAACAAGGTATTTTCTAATTTTTTGCTCAGCTCCTCCACGATACATAACCCCTGGAAAAGTAACAATTGCTGCCGTTCCATTAACTGCAAGATATGAAAGCGAGTGCATAATAAACGCTAAATCAGCTTTAGATTCAGGAGCTAAAACTCCGGCCGGAGAAAATCTTGGATCATTTATTAGTAAAGGATTACTTTTACCTGCTCATTTAATTGAATATGGCGGATTTGAAACAATAGCTTCAAATGGCTCAAATTTATTATGAAGTGGATTTGTTAAAGTATCTCCTTGACTTATATTAAATTTATTGTAATTAATATCATGTAAAAACATATTAATACGACAAAGATTATAAGTTGTTTGATTAGTTTCTTGACCAAAAAAACCATTCCTTACTTTTTCTTTTCCTAAAATTTTGGCAAAATTTAATAATAAAGAACCTGAACCACAAGCTGGATCATAAACTTTATTAATTTCTTTTTTACCAACTAAAGTAATTTTTGCTAATAATTCACTAACTTCTTGTGGTGTATAATATTCTCCGCCACTTTTACCTGCATTAGAAGCATACATGCTCATAAGATATTCATAAACATCTCCAAAAGATTCAATTGAATTATCTTGAAAATTTCCCAATTCCATTTCACCAATAACTTTAATTAATTTTGCTAAATTTTCATTACGCTCATTTACTGTAGAACCTAATTTAGAATTGTTAAGATTAATATCAGCAAATAATCCTTTAAAACTTTTTTCGCTTGTTGTTCCATTTGTAGATGATTCTATTTCTTCAAATACTTCTCCTAATGTGACATTAAGATCTTTATCATTTAGAGATTTTTTTAGAATATTTATAAACAAATGACTTGGTTTTATAAAAAAACCTTTATCCTTAATAAGTTCTTTAATTTCTTCTTTTCTAGATAAAATATAATTATCCTCAATATTTTCATAACGAAAATTTGTATTTTTATTTGCTTTCCATTCATCTTGATTAATATAATCAGC
Source organism: Mycoplasma mobile 163K (assembly GCF_000008365.1). GTDB lineage: Bacteria > Bacillota_I > Bacilli_A > Mycoplasmatales > Metamycoplasmataceae > Mycoplasma_J > Mycoplasma_J mobile. The sequence continues at coordinate 348,327 of NC_006908.1, read as the reverse complement.
TAAATTTTCTGAAATGTATCGATAGAATATTATTCCAAAAACGTATTCCTTAAAATCTCATTCATCAGCATTTCAAATACTTTTTTTCAATTCACTTACATTTTTTCAAATTGTTTTATTTAACGTGTTTTTTTCAATTTCATTATTTTTATTCATTGTTTCCCTTTTCGTTTTTTCATTATTTTATTTTAAAATGCACTAAAAAATTTTTCAAAAAATTCTTTAAGTTTTGAAATAAGTCCTTGTTTTCTAACAGCTCTATTCTCAAATCTGGAAACATGCGGCATGAAACTATTTATTTCTGTCCCTTCAGTATTTAATTCACCATCACGAAAAGAATTGTTGAAAAATTTTGTAACTTTTTCTCTAATTAAATTTTCTTCTTCAATTAATTTGTCCAATTCTTTTTGCTTTTCTTTTTCAAAATATTCTTTTCAATTATCCTCAATGTCATTTTGCATTTTATTTTCATCTTTAATACTTATATTCATGTTGTATTCATTAATAAAATTTATAATCAAATCTTTTTTGCTTCGTAATTGAGTACTTGATTGAATTTGAGTTTCAATTTGAGGTAATAAAGCTTTTTTATTTTGAGAGCTAAAAATAAGTTGCTTTACTACTTCTTTTAAAATGTAATCAACATTTATTTCTGATTGTTTAACTAGTTCCATTTCAAAAACAATATCTTCATTAATAAATTCTTTGTCTTGATTTTTATTTTTTACTAGATTTTCATGAACATCATGGTATTTACCTTGATAATTTTGGAAATCTCTTTCAGATAAAATTTTTTGAGTTTCATCAAACTGATCATAAGAATCTAAAATATTTTTTACTATTGCAATAGAATTATATAATTTTATAAATTTTTTTTGATTTTCCTCTCCTAAAATTTTTTCATTTACAGGAAAATTGCTTTTTAATTCTTCAATTAATTCCTTGTAACCTTTATAATAAATTTCATTTTCAAAATAGCCATCATAATAAGAGTCATAATCTTTTAATAAAACAATATTTTTTATTTCACTATTTCCATATAAAGAAAGAGCTTCATCAGTTTCTTTAGATAAATCTCTAAAACAAACAATATTTCCAAAAGTTTTTATTGAATTTAAAATTCTATTTGTTCTTGAAAAGGCTTGAATTAATCCATGATGTTTTAAATTCTTATCTACTCATAAAGTATTTAAAGTTTGAGAATCAAAACCAGTTAAAAACATATTTACAACAATTAATAAATCTATTTCGCGATTCTTCATTTTTAAAGAAATATCTTTGTAATAGTTTTGAAATTTTTCTGAAGAGGTGTCAAAATTTTGTTTGAAAGTTTGATTATAATCTTTTATAACTTCATCTAAAAAATCTCTGGAAGATTTGTCTAAATTATTTGTTTCAAAATCTTCTTCGTCTAAAATTTCTTCATTTGGATTAAAACTAAAAATAGTTGCTATATTTAATTTTTTTGGATGATCTATTTTAGTCATTTGTTTTTTGAATTCAGCATAAAATAGTTTTGCAGATTTTATTGATTGTACTGCAAAAATTGAATTAAATCCTTGCAATTTTTTTTCTTTTAAATTCTTATTTTCAAAATAATAATTGTCAAATCGCTTTGTTTTTTGATCAAAATGTTCCAAAATATATTTTGTTATTGAAGTTATTCTTTCAGGTGCATTTACAACTTTTTCTATATCAATAGATAGAATGTTTTTATCTTCAATTTTTTCACTCATTTTAAATGTATTAAAATAATCTATTTTAAATTTTAGAACATTATTATCAGAAATTGCATCTACAATTGTATATGTATGCAATTTATCTCCAAAAGATTCTTCTGTTGTTTTTGAAATTGCTGTGTGCCCACTTTTAGCATTAATTGAAAAAATAGGTGTGCCTGTAAAACCAAAAAGATTGTAATTTTTAAAAGAATTGGTTATTTGATTATGCATATTTCCGAATTGAGAGCGATGACATTCATCGAAAATGAATACAATTCGTTTTTTGAAAATTTCATGATTTTTATTCATTGCTACAAATCTACTTAATTTTTGAATAGTAGTAATTATAATTTTAGAATCACTACTTTCTAATTGTTCTTTTAAAATTTTGGTATTTGTATTACTATCTGCTGAATTTTTCTTAAATTTATCATATTCTCTCATTGTTTGATAGTCCAAATCTTTTCTATCTACAATAAATAATACTTTATCTATATCAACTAATTTTGAAGCAATTTGTGCTGTTTTAAAAGAAGTTAGTGTTTTACCGCTACCTGTTGTATGTCAAATATAACCGCCAGATTCTGTATTACCAAGTTTTAAATGAGTATTATTAATTTTAGAAATAATTTGTTCTACAGCAAAAATTTGATATGGCCTCATTACAAGTAATTCATTTTCTGTTGTGAAAACGCAATATTTAGCAAGTATATTCAAAATAGTATGTTTTGCAAAAAAAGTTTTTGTAAAATCAGATAAATCAGAAATTGGTTTATTTTTTGAATCTGCTCAATGAGACGTAAATTCAAAACTACTTCTTGAATTTTTATCACCTTTATCTTGTAAAACAAATGATCTTGCAGTGTTTGAGTAATATTTTGAACTTTCTCCATTAGAAATTACAAAAATTTGAACATAATTAAAAATACCTTTTGAAGCTCAAAAATTATCCCTTTGATATCTTTTTATTTGATTAAAAGCTTCTTTTAGTTTAATTCCTCTACGCTTTAATTCAATATGAATTATAGGTAATCCATTTATTAAAATAGTAACATCATAGCGAGCATGATGAATTCCTTCATCTTCACTATATTGATTAATAACTTGCAAATGATTGTTATGTATATTTTCTCTATCAAAAATTTTTATATTTTTTGTTGAATGATTATCAAATTTAAAACTATATCTTTCATTTTCTTGAAATTTTTTTGATCTTTCTTTTAAAGTTTCTGATTCTTTGATCAAATATTCTTTACAAAAGCGATTTCATTCTTCATCAGAGAATTTTCAATTTTCTTTTGAATCTTTAGAATTATTTAATTTTTCAATTTGCAAACGTAAATTCTGAATTAAATCATTTTCATTTTTTAACTTTTTATATTATATTCATATCCTTGATTCATTAAATCTTTGATAAATTCTTTTTCTAATTCCATTTCGGATTGATAAGATGTTTGTTTTTTTTCTTCTGGAATATATTCTGCAACTACCGTACTTTTTTCTGAAGATGCTATTATTTTTAAATGACCCATTTTTTCCTTCGACTTTTATTAAATATTCTTAACATTGATATTTTATATATTTTCTTAAAAATATGTTAATTTATTTGCTTTGAATTTTTAAAAACCATTTGTCTTTATTTAAAATATGAATAATAAAAAAACATAGTTGTTATAACTATGTTTTTTTGATTAATTTAGGCGATTCATTTATCTTCAAATTTTAGATACTCATATTTTGATTCATCTTCAAAAAATGATTTTGGATCTCTAATATCATATTTAGAATCAACTTCGTATTTAGAAGAAGTTCCTGAAGGAATTTTATGTCCTAAAATAATATTTTCTTTCAATCCAGATAATTCATCAACTTTTCTTGAAATTGCTGAATGTACTAAGATTTTAGCTGTTTCTTGGAATGAAGCAGCAGCTAGGAATGAATCTGATAAAAGAGGTGATTGTTTAGCACCTTTAATGATAACTTTTCCATAAGCTGGTTTTTTACCTTCAGATAATAAACGACCATTTTCTTCTTGATATTCAAAAATGTCTACAATTGAACCTGCAAAGAAATTTGAATCTCCTGGCTCAACAATATCAACTTTAGAAAGCATTTGTCTAATAATAATTTCAATATATTTATCACTAATTGAAATACCTTGCATACGATATAGTCTTTGAATTTCTTTTAATAAATACTTTTGAACTGTTCTTGCATCTGTATATTTTAATAATTCTTTCAATACAATTGGACCCTCAGTAATTTTTGAACCTGGTTTAACTCTATCCCCGACTTTAACTCTTAATTTTCTATCTTTAGAAACCTCTTCAGTTCTTAAAGTGTTTTTAAAATCTTCTTTAATTGAAACAATTAATTTATTAGATGCAGTTTTTGATTCTTTAATTTCACTTACAACTCCATATCATTTAGAAATTTGAGCTAAAAGACCTCAAGGTTTTTCGAAGGCATCAATTAATTCAATTAATCTACCAAATCCACCTGTAATATCTTCAACTCCAGCAACTCCTCCTGTATGGAAAGTACGCATTGTTAATTGAGTTCCTGGTTCACCAATTGATTGAGCAGCAATAATTCCTACTGCTTCACCAATATTAACAGGAGCATTTGAAGCTAAGTCTTTACCATAACATAATTTACATACACCATTTCTTGTATGACAACCTAAAATTGAACGAATTTCAACTTCTTTTATGTTGTATTTATTAACAATTTGATCTGCAAATTCTTCTGTTACTAAAGTATTTTTATTTGCAAGTAATTGTCCTTCATTTGAATAAAGAGCTGAATTTAAGTATCTTCCTTCAATTCTTTCGATTAAAGGAACAATAATTGTTGCAGTTCTTGTGTCAGTAATATCTTTAACTTTAAGTCCAAAATCACTTCCGCAATCATCTTCACTCACAACAATATTTTGAGCAACATCAACTAAACGTCTAGTCAAATAACCTGAACGAGCTGTATTTAAAGCAACATCAGTTAGTCCTTTTCTAGCACCATGAGTTGAAGAGTAAAATTCATAAGCTGTTAATCCATCTAAAAACGAAGACTTAACAGGTACTTCAACAGTTGAACGTACAACTCTTTCATTTTGAGCATCGGCTTTTAAAGTTTTAACATTATTGGCCATCAACCCTCTCATACCGGCTAGTTGAACATAGTTAGAAATATTTCCTCTAGCACCTGATTGCATCATCATGAAAATAGAATTTTCCTTATTATCTTCAATAATTTTTTTCAATGAATTTGTGATTTTTTCTTTAATTTTAGCTCATTCACTAATTGCCAAAGTATATTTTTCATCATCAGTAATGAATCCATTTTCATACATTTTATTTAAATTATTAATGTATTCTTCACCTTCTTTAACATATTTTTCTTTGTCTAAAGAAGTTTTAATATCATTAATTGAAAATGTTGAACCTGATTGCATTGAAAATTTGAATCCTAAAACTTTAATTTTGTCCAAAACTGAAGCTACAATATTGTTGTAAGCAAATCAAATTTTTTCCAATAATTCTGAGCGATGTTTTGAATCCCAAACTCTTTCAACACCTTCATTTTGTAAAGTAAGTTTTTTATTAATTTTTTCAAATTCTTGCTTTGTATAATTTGCAAGAATTTGTGCATGTCTTACTGATTTTTTATTTTGTTTATCTTTAAATAAATCCGCGTACATCATAACTGTATCATGGTAATTTCCACTATTAACTTTTTTCACAACACTAGCAATTTTTGAAATTGGCATTGCTCCTGAAAACTCATCAAAAACAATTCTTACAAACTTTGCAATTTCTTTTTTATTAAAAGGATTATTAACTGGTAAATTTTTAATATATTCATCTAATTTAGTACCTTTAGGAACTAAATATTTATTTTCTTCATTATTACGATAATTATCAAATTTATTATCAAAAATAAAAGGGAAATTATCTGGAAAAGCACGATTAAAAATAAATTTACCTACAGTAGAAATAATGTATTCAACATTTTGATTTACTTTAAATGCTTTTACTGTACGATATGGAATCGCTACACGAGCATGTAAATCAATTTTTTTTGAACTATATGCTGCATACATGTCATCATAAGACATGTAATATTTTGCCTCACCTTTTGCACCTTTTACTTCTCTAGTTAAATAATATAGACCTAAAATAATATCTTGAGAAGGATTGATAATTGGTTCACCATCTTTAGGTCCTAAAATGTTACGATTAGCCATTAATAATTCTTTAGCTTCACGAACTGATTCATCACTAATAGGAACATGAACAGCCATTTGGTCCCCATCAAAATCTGCGTTAAAAGCAGTTGTTACTAATGGATGCAATTTAATTGCTTTACCTCTAATTAAAACAGGTTCAAAAGCTTGAATTGATAGACGGTGTAATGTTGGAGCACGATTTAGTAAAACTGGTTTATCAACAATAACTCTAGCAACATGTGGTCAAATAATAGGATTTTGATCTTCAATTAATTTCTTAGCAGATTTAATTGTTGGAGCAATTTCTTTTTCAATTAATTCTTTGATAATTCAAGGTTCAAATAATTTAGCAGCCATTTGTCTTGGAATTCCTGCCTGATGCATTTTTAAATCTGGACCAACAACTATAACACTACGTCCTGAATAATCAACTCTTTTTCCTAGTAAGTTTTGTCTAAAACGACCTTTTTTACCAGTTAGTGCATCACTAATTGATTTTAAAGGGCGATTTTCTTTAGAAACAACAGGAGAAGGTGATCTTCTTTGGTTGTCAATTAAAGCATCAACAGATTCTTGAATCATTCTTAATTCATTTTGAATAATAATTTGAGGAGCATTAGATTCTTGTCATTTTTTCAGGCGATTATTTCTAATGATAATACGACGATATAATTCATTGATATCACTAGTCGAATGTCTACCACCATCAAGTTGAATTAAAGGTCTTAAATCAGCAGGGATAACTGGTAAGTTTCTAATTAACATACTTTCTGGTTTTTGATTACTATTAATAAAAGCATTAATGATAGATAATCTTTTATAAAGTTTTTTTCTTTCTTCGACTTTTGATTGTGAAGTTTTCGATTCTTTTTCAATCGCTTCGTTCAGAGCTTTAATTTTATCTTTAATAACTTCTTGCTCTGCTGTTAAATCAAAGTTTTTTAATAAATATTCAACTGCTTCAGAACCTGTTTTAATTTTAGCTCCACTATATTCTTCAATAATTTCATTGTATTCATAAAAATCAATTCCATAATCTTTTTCTTGCTTAGAATTTTCTTTTTTAGAAGAATTAGCATTTTTTAATTCAGCTAAATTTACTAAAGCTTCTGAAATTTCTTCAATAATTTCATTTTGTTCAGGAATACTACGATCATATTTAGATCTAATTTCTTCTAAAGCATCACGATAAATAATTGCAGCATTATCACTATAAATTACAGTGTGTTTTGGTAAAGAATTAAGTCCCCCACTTTCAACAACAATATGACTTGTATAGTAAATAAGAGCTTCAATTTCTTTTTTAGAATAATATTTATTTGAATTTTCTGATTTTAAACCTAATAATTTAGAAATAATTGAATTATCAACTTTAAAAAATCAAAAGTGCACAATTGGAGCATGTAATCTAATGTGACCCATTCTACTACGACGCGAAATTTTTGGTAAAATTTCAGGTTTTTCGCGTTTACACTCTTCTGTGTTACCACAAGTAGAACCTTCATTAGAAATTTTATATTTTTTACCACAAATTGGACACTTATAATCAGTTGTTGGTCCAAAAATTAGTTCATCAAATAAACCGTGTTTTTCAGGTTTATAAGTTTTATAATTGACAGTTTCAGGTTTTGTAACTTCACCATTAGATCAGTTTAAAACATCTTCATCTGTTGCAAGAGCTAAAGAAATTGAATCAATTTCATATTCAGCTCAATTTTGGTTATCACCTTTTAAGATTTTATTCATTATCCATTACCTCTTTTACTATTTGTGCATTTTTAAAATGAGCTTGAGATTCTAATTTAATACTTAATCCTCTTAATTCATATGAAAGAACATTGAATGATTCAGGAGTTCCAGGAGCAGGAATTTTATTTCCAGTTGCTAAAGAATTATATAATCCTTTTCTACCTTCAATATTATCTGATTTATAAGTCAAGATTTCTTGTAAGATATTTGAAGCTCCATGAGCTTCTAAAGCTCAAGTTTCCATCTCTCCAAATCTTTGCCCACCATTTTGAGATTTTCCTCCAAGAGGTTGTTGAGTAATCAAAGAATATGGTCCTATGCTTCTTGCGTGCATCTTGTCATCAACCATATGTGAAAGTTTTAACATATACATAATTCCAACACTTACTTTATTATCAAATTTTTCACCTGTCATTGGATCTATTAAAGTAAATTTACCATTTTCAGGCAATTTTGCTTCTTTTAAAATTTCTTGAATCGTTCCAAATTTTAATCCATCAAAACCTGGAGAAACAAATTTAGTTGATAAAGTTTTAGCGGCCATACCTAAGTGTAATTCTAAAACTTGACCAATGTTCATTCTTGAAGGAACACCTTGAGGATTTAAAATAATATCAATAACAGTTCCATCTTCTAGATGTGGCATGTCTTCAACAGGAGCAACAATAGAAATAACCCCTTTATTTCCATGACGTCCTGCCATTTTATCTCCAACTTTGATTTTTCTTTTTTGAGCAATTGAAACTTTAACAATTTTTTCAACACTATCTTCAAGTACATCACCTGAAGCTCTTGAAAGAACTTGAACATCTAAAACAGTTCCAGCATGTCCGTGTTTTACTTTTAAAGAAGTGTCTTTATCTGTTGAAGGTTTTTTTTGGAAAATAGCAGCAAGTAATTTTTCTTCAGGACTTGGATTTTCTTCACCTTTTGGCGAAACACGTCCTACTAAAATATCTCCAGCAACAACTTCAGAACCAACTTTAACAATTCCTTCTTCATCTAAATTTCTTTTTGAAAAATTAGATACATTTGGAATTTCTCTAGTTAATTTATCACTACCAGCTTTTGAAGTTCTAAATTGAATTGTTTGATCTTCAATATGAACAGAAGTAAAGACATCATCTTTTACTAATCTTTCACTAATAACAATCGCATCTTCATAGTTATAACCATTTCAAGTTGAAAAAGCAATCATAACATTTTTACCTAGAGCCATTTCTCCATCTTTAAATGAAGAAGCATCTGTTAATAAATCTCCTATTTCGACTTTATCTCCAAGTTTTACAATTGGCTTTTGCGATAATAGAGTTCCTTGATTTGAATGTTCGAAGTTTTTTAAGTAATAAGTTTTAGATTTGTCGTTTTTTGATTTAACTTTAATTTTAGTTCCATCAACATAAGAAACTTCACCTTCTTCTTTTACAATTAAATTGGAAACTGAAAATTTAGCAATATCTGCTTCAATTCCAGTTGCAACTAAAGGAGCTTCAGCTTCAAGAAGAGGAATTGCTTGTCTTTGCATGTTTGAACCCATAAGTGCTCTATTGGCATCATTATTTTCCAAGAAAGGAATTGCTGCTGCTGCAATTGAAGTCATTTGTTTACTACTGATATCAATATAATCAACTTCACTTGGTGAAACAATTAAATAATCATGATTCTGTCTTACAGTAATATTTTGAGTTGTAATTTTTCCATCTTTATCAACACTTACAGTTGATTGAGCAAATTTCTTATCAATTTCTTCTGCAGCAGTTAGAAAAATAGGTTTTTCATAATCAATGATTCCATCATTTACTTTAAAGTATGGAGATTGAATAAATCCAAAATCATTAACTTTTGCATAAGTTGCAAAGTTTAAAATTAGTCCAATATTTGGTCCTTCTGGTGTTTCAATTGGACAAATTCTTCCATAGTGAGTTGAATGAACATCCCGTACTTCAAATTGAGCGGTTTCACGATTAAGTCCACCTGGTCCAAGTGAAGTTACTCTTCTTTTATTGCTAATTTCAGCTAAAGGATTGACTTGATCCATAAATTGTGAAAGTTTAGAAGAGTTAAAAAAAGTTTTGAATTGATTATAAACAGGTTTTGAATTTGTAATGTTTTTAGGAGTAATTTTTTCAATTTCTTTAGCAGACATTCTTTCTTTTGCATTTTTTTCTAATTTTGAAAGTCCTATTTTAAATTGATTTTCTAACAATTCACCGACTCCAACAATTCTTTTATTAATTAAAGAATCAGGGTCATCATCTTGACCAACACGATCAACTAAATTAAAGTAATATGAAACAATTGCAACAAGATCACTTGCAAGTAAATGTAATTCTGTAGAATTAGGATCATTAGCAATAACAATAATCGGATTTGTATTTTGCTCCATTCATGTTTTATTTGGATAAATATTTAATGAAATAACTCTAATTCTTTCAGCTAATTTTGGGTTTGTTTCTAATTGTGCAGCATAAATATCTGAACTCACATCTGGAATTGGAATTAAATTAAAAATATTATTTTTAAAACTATCTTGAATTTTTTCAGCGATTTCTCTAGTAATTAAAGTTCCTTTGGCAAAAACTAGTTTTGCATTTTTTGTTCCTTTAGCAGAAAATAAATCTTCTGCTAAATAAGTTCCAATAATTCTATCTACTAAACTTAATTTTCTATTAAGCATATATCTACCTGTTTTGGATAGATTATATCTTCTTGGATTAAATAAAATATTTGATAATAAATTTGATTTTGATTCAGCAGTAATTCTGTTGTTCCCTCTTCAAATTACACTATATAAATATTCCAAAGCATCATCTTCTGTTTTGAATTTTTCTTTATTTAAAGTCTCTTTTAAAATAGGGTTTTCACCTTCTAAAGTACTATGACTACCAAATAAATTTTGAATAGTTTCTTTTTTCATTCCCATTGCTCTTAAAAAAGTTACTAGAGAAACAGCTTTATGTTTGTCAATTTTTACTTTAACTGTATCTGTTGTGTTTCCTGTAACTCTGTGAGAAATTTCAATTCAAGAACCTAATTTAGGAATAATTTCTAATTTATTAAATAGATCATCAGCTTGTTTATTTCTTACTTTAAGACCAAAATAAGCTCCTGGAGATCTAATTAATTGTGAAACAATAATTTTTTCACTACCATTAATTAAAAAAGTTCCTCCTGAAGTCATAATCGGAACATCACCATATAAAACTTCTGCAGTTTCAATTTCTCCTGTTTCAACAATAGTTTTAGTTAATTTTGCTTTTAAAATACCACTATAAGTAGTACCTTTTTGTCTTGCTTCTGCTAAAATTTTGTATTCATTGTCTGTTTTGTATTCAAGTTTTGCTGAATTATTTACATATTCAATTATAACTTTTCCATTATTTGAATGGATTGGATAAATGTCATTTAAAGCTTGATTGATTCCTTCATCAATAAATCATTTAAAAGATTTTTTTTGAGTTTCTAAAAAATCAAATGTTTCTCATGTTCTATTTGTTTGTGAATAGTCTCTTCTTTCTGTAACTGGTCCGAATTTTCTTAATTTGTGTTTTATCATCGATACTCCTGAATTTTGCTAAAATATAAAAATATTGAATTATAGAAATATTTTAATCTATAAGACAATATATAGGTTAGTCCTTTTATTCTATCATTAAAAAAATATTTTTCTAAAAAAAGTAAAATATTTTCAAATTTTGTGTTATCAACTTTTGAATAGATAAATTTTATAATAATTGAGATTTTTGGAAAATTAAGTTTGTTTATGTTATAGTTAAAAAAATGTATCGCTTTAATAATAACTTTAATGATGATATGTTGTGATATATTTAAGTGTAAAAAAATATTGAATATGTTTTGCAGACTAAAAAATAAAATAGACAATAATAAATATATTAAAAGAAACGAGAAAAATGAAATTTCAAGAATTAGATATTGATGATAAGATCATCAATAATTTAAAAAAGATTGGATTTGAAGCGCCAACGCAGATCCAAGAATTGGTTATAAGTACAGCGAACAAAAACCAAAATATTTTAGGTTGTGCACAAACTGGAACAGGAAAAACAGCAGCATTTGGTGTTTCAATTATTAATAAAATTTTAAAAAACAAAAAAAACAATGCAAAATCTAGTTTAACTACTTTGATTTTAGTTCCAACAAGAGAATTATCAGTTCAGGTTAATGAAAACATTAAATTATTTTCATCAAATTTACCTATTACATCTCTAGCTATTTATGGTGGGATGAGAAATAGAGAATCTCATTTTAGTATTTTTAAAAGGGGATTAGATATTATTGTTGCTACTCCTGGAAGATTATTAGATTATATTAAAAGCGGAAAATTAAGCTTATCACAAGTTGATACAGTTGTTCTTGATGAAGCTGATTTAATGGTTGATATGGGATTTATTGATGATGTTAAAGAGATTTTAAAAAGAACAAAAGAAGAGAAGCAAGTTATGCTTTTTTCAGCAACAATGCCAAAAGCAATTATGAATCTTGTAGAAGATTTTATGGGAAAATTCGAACTTATTCAAACTGAATCTTTTGCAAAACCATTACAAAATATTGAACACCTTGCATATTTTTACACAAGTTCTAAACCTGTTGAACTATTGCAACAAATGCTAAAAGAAGAAAAAATTTATTCTGCAATTGTTTTTGTAAAAACTAAAAGAGATGCTGATAATGTTGAAAATCTTTTAAGCAAAATGAAATTAAAAATTGATTCATTGCATGGAGATAAAACCCAAGCAAGTAGAAGCAGAATTTTAAGAAGTTTTAAAGAAGGAAAAATTCAAATTTTAGTTGCGACTGATGTTGCTTCTAGAGGAATTGATATTGATGATATTTCTCATGTTTTCAATTTAAATATTCCAGAAGATCCTGAAATTTATACACATAGAGTAGGAAGAACAGGAAGAGCTTCCAAAGTTGGAAAAGCAATTTCATTTTTCTCTAAAAGAGATTTTTTCTTATTAGCAAAAGTGGAAAAAGAAATTAAAATGGAAATCCCTAAAAAACAAATCCAAATTATTGAAGATGTAATTGAAATTAGTGATTTTACTTTAAATATTCACAATAAATCTGAAAGATCTTCAGATAGAAGAAGTGATAGAAGTTCATATAGAAGAGATTCAAGGTCAAGTTTTTCTAGTTCAAGTGATAGATCACGTAGACCAGAAAATAAATCAGGTAATTTTAGAAGAGAAAGATCTTTTAATTCCGAAAGAAATTTTGATAGTTCAAAAAACGAAAAACCAATTAGATCCGAAAGATCAAGTTCAGATTCACCTAGAAGAGAAAGATCTTTTAGTTCTGAAAGAAATTTTGATAGTTCAAAAAATGAAAAATCAATTAGATCCGAAAGATCAAGTTCAGATTCATCTAGAAGAGAAAGATCTTTTAGTTCTGAAAGAAATTTTGATAGTTCAAAAAATGAAAAACCAATTAGACCTGAAAGACCTAGTGGTGAATTTAAAAGAACAAGAGCTTTTAGCACTAATGCAGATGGTCAATTCAAACCTTCTTTCAAAGAGAAAAAAAGTTCTAGACCAACTTTTCGTAAAAAAAATCTTGATTAATTAATAATTTTATAAATAAAAAACAAAGAATTTAAATTCTTTGTTTTTTATTTAATTATTTAATTGTTTTTAAGAAATTTCTCAATTTTTCAAAATCAATTTGAGTTTTTACTTGTTTTAATTGCTCAATATAAATTACTTTATTTGATTTATCTAAAACAATAGTTCCTCTACTTAATAAAAATAAATCATCAATTAAAAATCCGTATTTTTTTCCGAATTCTCTTTCTCTGTAATCACTTAAGACTTCAATGTTTTTTACATTTTTAGTACCACATCATTCTTTTAATGTAAATGGTAAATCTAATGAAATTGCAACAAAATTAAAATTTGTAAATTCGCTAGCAATTTTTGACATTTCGCTTGTTTGAACATCACAAATAGAAGTACTAATTGAGGGAAAAATAGTAAGTACTGTAATTTTTTCTAATTTATCAATTGTTACTGATTCCAATGTTTTTGAAGTTGCCTTGAATGTAACTTTGTCTCCTAATTTTAATTGTGGACCAACTAATTCAAATTCTTTGTCTGAAAACATTACTGTTCTTTTCATAATAACTCCTTTTTATATATTATGATTTAATTATATTATAAAATTTGGATATTAGATTAAAATATATATTATGAAAAAATGTATTCAAAATCCAAAAAAATGAATGTGAAATAAAAATTTTATAGATAATAATATTTCTATTAAATTTTTAGGCGGAATTGCTTTAAAAATAATTGCTGTTGTTTTTATGTTTGTGGACCATTTTGGGCTTATTGTTTTTCCTCAAAATGACATTTTAAGAATACTAGGAAGAATTTCAATGCCTCTATTTGCATTTTTAATTGCAATTGGAATGAATTATACAAGTAATCGAAAAAAATATTTATTTAGATTACTAATTTATTTCATTATTCTACAAATCCCTATTACAATTTTTCTTCTTATTTCAAATACAAATCTTGGTAAAGGATATGTTAATATTTTTTTTAATTTATCAACAGGTGCTGGATTTATTTATATTTACAAATATAAGAAAATATGATCTATTCCATATCTTATTTTAATAAGTATATTTTTGATTTTAAATGATGTACCAGAATTTTCCTCTCCGATTGATGTAGATTATGGTTGATATGGTTTTTATTTAATAATAGGATTTTTCTTTAGTTTCGAATTTACAAAAAATTTAAAAACAAAATATAGTTTTTTAATTTCAAAATTATTTGCAATAATTATTTTAATATCTCTTACACTTATTTGAGTAAATGTAAGTTATCTTTGACTAAGTCTATCTAATAGTTCAATTCCAATTTTATCTACAATTTCAAAAAGAGGAATTTATGATTTTTCAAATAAATTTCAAATTTATGCTTTATTTGCGATTCCTTTTATTTTATTTTTCAAAGCCAAAAAGGAAAAATCAACTTCAATCGTCAAATATAGCTTTTATTTAGCTTATCCATTATCTTTTTTTATTCCAACACTAATTAGCATGATTATTAGTATTGTCTAAAAAATTAATGTATTCTAAAGCTTCATTTAAAGCAAAAAGTGAAGCTTTTTTAATGTTTTCATTAATGTCTTTAATTAAAACATTATTTTCATTAATAAAATCACTAATGCCCTTAAATATAAAAATTTCTTTTTTGTATTTATTTGCAATAAAAACAAGTGCTGCACATTCCATATCAAAAATTGAAACAGTTGGAAAATTTTTTTTAATCTCTTTTACTTTATCAATTCCAAATTGAAAACCCATTGAAGAAGCTAAATCGATTGTTTTTCAATTTTTTCAATTTTTTAAATTGTTGTTAAAATGACTTTTCTCATTAGGGAATTGACCTGGTTCATATCAAGGTGTAATTACATCTAAAAAATAAACTTTCCTAGGAATTACAACTTCATATAGTTTGAAATTTTGTTTAAGAGCACCAACTGCTCCGTAATTTATGATGAAATTAATTTGAAAATTTTCCAAAAGTGTGACTAATGCCAAAGATGCATTCATTAGACCAATTTTAGTTTCAAGTAAAATAATTTGAGTATCTAATTTTTTAAAAATTTTAAATGTGTAAGAATTAATTATTTTTGTTTCAATTAATTCCCAATTATATAATTCATGAAATTCATTATTATCTGCATAAACTAAACCATAAATCATTATTGAGATCACTTTCTATAAATATTTATTTGTTCTTCAGATAAAGGAATATTTTTTTCAAGATTAAAATCTCATGTTCGTTTCACAACAAGTTTAAAAGCTTCATCAAAATTTTCTAATGCAAGTTTTCTTACTTTTTGAATTCCTTCATATTTTCTTCCTTCACAAATTTTGTCTGCAACAAAAACAATTTTATCTAATAGGGATAAATCATTTTTTAAAGTTGTATGGCATCCAATTGAATTTATAATTTGCTCATTTTCAACAAGAAAAATATTTTTTAATCAAATAGAAGCACTTATTTGATGTAATTTGTGCTTTTCTACTTTATTAAAATTTGGATAATTTTGTTCTTCTAAAAATTTGTAATGTTCTTCAATGTCTCAATTCTTTGTAATATCATGCATCAAACCACTAAAGGCAGCTGCCTTTAAGTCAAAATTTAGTTTTTTTGCTATTTTTGTTGCCATAACTTCTGTTGCAACTGAGTGTTTGTATCTTTTTGCTTCTAAATTATTAATAGCAATATCTTGGCCATATAAAAGATTTTTCCCGATGTAACATTGAACTTTTTTATCAACTAAAAATGTATTTCCTTTTTTATAATTAGAAGAAGAATAATCTAAGATTTTATTATCTAATAAAATGGCCTTATATTTTTTTATGTTAATTTTATTAATAAGTTTTTCTCTTCTAAAAACAACTATTTGTACATTTTGATAAATTCAATCAATTCCTTCTCATTTATTTATTTTGTTGATATTATCACTGCCAATAATGAAAAAAAGTTGATCATTTGGATATTTAGATTTAAAATATTTTAAAGTATCAATGGAATAACTAATATTTTTTCTATTTATTTCAAATAGAGAAACTTCACTTTTTTCAGGTTTAACTAGATTAATCATGTTAATTCTATCTTCAGGGCTCGCACTTTTTCTTCCAATTTTATCTGGATTAATAAAAGTTGGAACAAAAAACAATTTATCAAGATTTAAAATTTTGATAGATTCTTCTGCAACAAAAGTATGGGCTATGTGAATAGGGTCAAAACTTCCCCCGAAGATTCCAATTTTATTCATATTTAAATATTACATTATTATTTTATTTAGTAGTAATTATTTTTTATGCATATCACTTTCTAAAAATCTTGTTTGGATTTTTTTAATTGATTCTTTTTTTGGAAAATTACTTGCTTTATAAATTAGTCTTGAATTAAAATTGGTATTAAAATCATTTATAAGATTATCAATTTTAGAATTATTCATTATTTTTTCTTCAAATAAAGATATTTGAGTTTTTTCTTCAAATAAATTAACTAGTTTTCCTAATTTTATGCCAATTAATTTTATGGCTTTTTCATCTCAAAGTTTATCAAATAAAGAAATTGCATTTTTAAAAATCTCATCTGCATCATTAATTGCAAAAGGTAAAGAAACTTGCATACTAACAACGCTTAAATTATAATATTTAATTTTAACTTTTATTACATAACCTGCATTAAATCTTTGCTTTGCATTATGTGAAACAATTTCACTTAGTTTTTCTAATTCTTTTAAAATAATGTTTCTATCATCGATACTTTGTTCAAAAAAAGTTTTTTCTTTTCCCATTTCTTTTACATCATTATGTTCTAAATCTAATTCAATAGAACCATTTCCATTTAAATTATTTTTAATATCAATTCATCTATTTTTGAAAATTCTTTTAAAAGATGCTTCTTTAGATTCATCTAATAAATCTTTTATGAAATTGACATCAATTGAATTTAATTTTTCAATACTAGATTTACCTATTCCATAGAATTTAGAAATTTTCATAGGGAATAAAATTTCTTTAAAATTATTTTTATCTAGATGTGCAATTCCATTAGGTTTTGCTAGAGGAGAGGCCATTTTAGCTAAAAATTTGTTATGACTTATACCTATTGAAATTGGAATTTTTGTATATTTATAAACACCTTCTTGCATTTTTCTTGCAAGATTATATTTATTTTCGTAGTTATGTAAAATATCTGTTACATCCAAATAACATTCATCAATTGATGCTATTTCTAATTTTTTTGTGAAATTTTTTGCTAAATAATCAAAAATTTTATTTGAAATAATCGAAAAAAGCTTGAAATTTGGTAAGACTGTAATAATATTTGGGCAATATTTTCTTACTTCACGCATTTGCATAGGTACTTTTGCACCTTTTTGTTTTGCTTCATAACTTAAAGATGAAACAATCGAAGAACTTTTAGTCGAACTTACAGCGACTTCTTTTCCTTTTAATTCGGGTCTTATTGTAATAATAGAATTGACAAAAAATGAATCAGCATCAATATGAAAAATTGTCTTTTCTTTTTTCATATTATTCTTTGATTATTATTCCGTATTCTTTTAATAATTCATTTTCTAATTTACTTGGAGCTTTAGTAAATGGATCAATTCCTTTTGAATTTTTAGGAAAAGCTATTACATCTCTAATAGAAGTAGAATTAGTCAAAATTGAAAGTAATCTATCGATTCCTAAAGCAATTCCTCCATGAGGCGGAAATCCATATTTAAATGCTGTTAGAAAAAAGTCAAATTGTTCTTCAATTTGTTTTTCTGATAGTCCTAAGGTTCTAAACATTCTTTTTTGAATTTCTAAATCATTAATTCTAATTGAACCTCCGCCAACTTCATAACCATTTAAAACAATATCATAAGCTCTTGATTTAGCTTCCATTGGTTTTTTGTCAAAATTATCTAAATATTCTAATTGTGGCATTGTAAAAGGATGATGAGCTGCTTGGAATTTATTTACTTCTTTATCAAATTCATATAAAGGTCAATTTATTACTCAAGTAAAAGCAAAATCTTTTTTTTCAAAATCAAAAAATTCATCTAATTTAACCCTTACACTTCCTAAAGCTTGATTAACAATTTCTAAATCATCCGCAATTGCTAAAATGGCAAACTTCTCTTTAAAATTATGTTTTAATTCACCCTGAATAATTTCAAGTTCAGATTTAAAAAACTGAAAAAAATTTCCAGAAATAGCTTTATTTTTTTCGAAGTTAGCATATAATAATCCTTTTGAATGATTTTGCTTAGCTTCTTCTTCTAAAAATTCAAACTGCTTTTTTGTAATGTTGTAAGGAATTATTATAATTTTTAAAGATTTTACATTTTTAAAAACTTTTGAATTAAATTTAGGAATTAAATGTGAAAAATCTTGTAATTTATATTCATATCTCAAATCAGGTTTATCGCTTCCATATTGATTTAGAGCATCGTCATAATTCATTTTAGGAAAAGGAATTTTAATATCTATATTTAAATCTGTAAAAATTTCTTTAAAAAGATTTTCAATTAAATGAATTACAATTTCTTCTTTGGCATAAGCCATTTCAATATCTAATTGTGTGAATTCAAGTTGACGATCTTTTCGAGATTTTTCATCCCTAAAAGCTCTTGCTATTTGATAATATTTTTCAAAACCTGATGCCATCAATAATTGTTTATACAATTGTGGTGATTGAGGTAAAGAAAAAAAGAAACCTTTTTTTCTAGAAGGTACAATAAAATCTTTTGCTCCTTCGGGAGTTATTCTTCCTAAATTTGGTGTTTCTATATTAATATAATTATTTCTATCTAAAAAATTACGCATTGATCTAGTGACTTTGTGTCTTAGTCTAATGTTTTCTTGAAGTTTTTTACTTCTTAAATCTAAAAAACGATACTTTAATCTTAATTCTTCATTTGTTTCATTTGAAGAATTAATTTCAAAAGGTAATTCTTCAGCAAGAGATAATACTTTGTAAGAATTAACTTTAATTTCAATTTCTCCTGTTTGTAAATTTGTATTAATTGATTTTCTTTTAGAAACTATTCCAATAATTTCTAAAATACTTTCTTTAGTGAAATCAATATTAGATGATTCAAAAACAATTTGTAATATTCCACTTTCGTCTCTTAAATCAACAAATATTATTTCTCCTAATTTTCTAATTTTTTCTACAAATCCATAAACTGTTACTTTCTCATCAACATGTTTAATTGTAATTGTGTTATTTAGAATTGTTTTCATTTTTATTTTCGCTTTCTATAAATTTTTTTACTAAATTAATTTTTTCTTCTTGACTTTTATTTGTAAGATCTAAAAAATTTTTATTTATTAAATTTTTGATAATTATCTGATTTAATTTTTCATCAAAAAAGATTAAAAATTTAATACCTTCATTAACAATTTTAGAATAAATTTTTTGCAATTTAAAATTAGATACATTTTGTTTCACTACTAAATCCCTTTTTCTCAATTTATAAACAAAATCAAAATTTTTATAAAGATCTTCATGATCTTTGTTAAAAACAAAAATCGAAGTTTTTATTGGTTTTTCTCACTCTTTTTCCTTTAATAAAATCATTAATCTTTCCACACCAGCTGCAAAACCAATTGCATCTTTTTTTGGACCGCCAAGTTCTTCGATTAAATTCGAATATCTTCCACCACCTAAAATTGTTAATTCACTTCTAGATTCTTCGTCATAATAGACAAACTCAAAAACTAAATTATTGTAATAATCAAATCCTCTAACTAAAGAATAATCAATTTCAAAACTAATGTTGCTTTTTCTTAGATAATTTTGCAAATTATTAAATTTTTGAACTGTTTCAGAATTTAAAAAATCAAATAATTTTGGAGCATTTTTTATAAAATCTTGGTGATTAATTTCTTTATCATCCAAAATTCTTAAAGGATTTTTTTCTAATCTTTTTAAAGAAATCTCATCAAATTTATCTTTAAATTTATAAAAATATTTTTTTAATTCAATCAAATAATTTTCTCTTTCAACTTTATTTCCTAAATTATTTATTTTTAAAATAACTTTATTAAAGTTGAAATTGCCTAAAAATTTTGAAGCGAATAGTAAAATTTCAAAATCTGAAAAATCGCTATTATCTTCTATTCATTCACAACCAATTTGTGTAAATTCTCTATACCTTCCTTTTTGGGGTCTTTCATATCTAAACATAGATCCATAGTAGTAGAATTTATTCTCTGCATTAAAAATTAATTTATTTTCAACTAAAGATCTAATTACTCCAGCTGTTTTTTCTGGTCTTAAAGCCATTTTTCTTTCGCTTCTATCATTAAAAATAAACATTTCCTTAGAAACAACATCTGTTGTTTCACCAACAGAACGATAAAATAGGTCATAAAATTCTAAAATTGGAGTTTGAATGTAACTATAGTTAAATAATTCAGCTTCTTTTCTAAAAGTATCTAATATGTATTGAAATAAATCTGCTTTTTCAAGAAAAAAATCACTTGTTCCTTTTGGCTTTTGTATCATAAAATTCCTAACATTTTTAAGTTGCTTAATTGTTAAATTATACCACATCATAAAAAGAGAAATTAAGCAAATAAAAATTCTACAAATGTAGAATTTTAAGGTTCAAAATTATTTATTCCAACAAAAGTTTGCTCTTCGATTTTTTCAGTCTTCCAAAAATTCTTTTCAAGTCTCTTTTTTTGACTTGTAATTCTTATAGTTTCAAATTTAATAATTAATCAATTCATAAAAAATATAGATGTTAGGAAACTTGAAATAAGTCCTAAAATTAAAGAAAGATATTGAATATAAAAATTAACTTGAGTAAAAATTAAAAGAATAATTAAGAAACTAATTACACTTAAAAAAGTTATGAAAATTTTCTTTATAATTAGCCCTATTGTTAAATTCATATTTTCCATAAGTTGAATCTTGGTTTGTTCTTTTCCGGAATTTAATTTGAAAATATTAGAATATTTTGTAATTACAATCATTTTCTCATTTAGAGAATAAAACGAAATGGAAATTCAACTTAAAACAAAAATAGAAGAAAATTCAAATCTGAAAATAACAAAAATACCAAACATCAAAAGTGAATCGATTATTAAAGTTATAAATAAACTTATTGATATTGTTCATTTATATCTAAATGTTATATAAATGAAAATGAGAGTTAATCCAGCAAAAAAAGAATAAATAGCTACATTTAGAGAATTTAGTGCAACTACTGTTGAAAAAATAAATAAATTTGCTGAAACATTAATAGAATTGTTAGTAATTTCAGATTGAATTAAATTAATTGTTTCTTGATTTATCAAATTATTTGAACTAGCACTTACTAAAAAATTTGGTAATGTATTAGTTCCTAAATTTGTAACTAAAATATTTGTTGAATCAAAATTATTTTTTAATAAAATGTCTAATATTAAATCTGCTTGTTGAGAAGTTAAGAATCCATTTTGAAAACTTAAAGTTGAGCCACCTGAAAAATTAGCACTAGCATTTAATGCTTGAGAAATTGATCCAAAAATTCCTGTTAGAGAACTCAAAACAATTAAACTTATTACAATAAAACTAAAAACAAAAAGAGAAAATCATTTTGAAATTTTTACATAATTTATCAAATTTAATTTTGAAATATAGTTTTCATTGTTGGAGTATTTTTTTCTCAATCCTAATAAGAATAACTTTTTATCAAAAATTTTAGTTCTAACTAACAATGTTGCAATTAATCGATTTAAAACCAAAGTCAAAAACAAAATAAAACTAAAACTAATTATCAACATTAAAGAAATTTCCTGAGTATTAATTGATCCTATATAGAAAGTCAAGACTGCCATTATCACTAAAATTACTTGAGTATCAAAAATTCCGAATCATGATGCCTTAAAAGATTTTTTTATTGCTTTTTGAATTCCATCCCCCTGATAAACTTCTTGTTTCAGATTGTCAAAAACAATCACGGAGGAACTAGTTAAAATTCCTAAAGATATTATTAAACTACTAATAATTCCTGGAGTAATTAATTTATTAAAAGCAGAAAGTATTGAAATTGAAATGATCAAAAATAAAGCAGAAATGATTGTTTGTATAAACCCTAAAATTCCATAGTTAAACACCATAATTAAAGCAAATATTGCAAGCATTACTAGAGTAACAATTAAAATGGGATTAAATAAATTAGAACCTTCATTACTATTTATTTTAGAATTAATAATATTTGAAGAAATCTGTTTAAAGAAATAATTATTTGAAGTACTATAGTTGATTTGTGCTGCAATTTGAGCTGCTTTAAATCTTGTAAAATTTCCTTCAATAGTAATAGAAGAAGCATTTGAACTAGCCGATGTTATTTGTTGATTGGAAATTAGAAAATCTTTAGCAATAAAAGGTGTAGTCTTTAAAATACTTTGACCATTAGCATCTTCATTTTCAAACACAAAACTATAAGGATTCGAGTTTGCCTTTGTAATGAATTCTTGAGTATTTTCAAATTCTTTTAGCAATTTATCTAGATTTGCCCAAATTGCAATTCTTTGATTTAAATTAGGATTATTAGAATCATTTTGAGTTGAAATAAATTGCGTTGCAAGATTTCAAGATTCCTTCCCTATTTCAGTTAATTCAATAGTCACTGAATTATTGTTAAAAGTAGCTGAATTCGATTTAAAAGGTGGGATTAAAGAATTAAAATCTGCATTTGAATTTATTGGTGGCAAAACTCCTGAAGTTATTGCATTATTGAAAATTCCATTGTTTACAAATAAAGATGTTCCCAAAGTCGTTGTAAAAGTAAAAGAAATTTTATTATGAATTTCATTTACAAAATCTTCTAAAGATTGGGGATTGTTATTTTGAGATATTAGTTCATTTGACCTAATTATTCTAATAAAACCATTTCCTTCATTAGTCACTGTAACTGAACTATCATTTTGGCCACCTAATCTATTAAAAATATTTTGTGATACTTCATTAGTTAATTCATCACTAGCAGGCTGAGAATTTATTGGATCTTGCACTTGAATAATAACTTCTTTTCCTCCTACAAAATCAGAATTTACATTTAAATTATCTTTTAAATAAAATGGAGTAACAAGACCAATAGTTAAAATAACTAATAGTACTGTTATAGTAACTATTAATCATCTTTTTCAATTTGACAACTTTATAAAGTTATTTATTGAATTTTTCATCTTTGTTATTATATAAAAATTATTCAATACTTGTTAATAATGACAAAATAATCTACTTAAAATTATTTTTGTTCAAATACTCTATACCTTCTTTTCTAATTTTTCTTCCTCTAGAAGTTTTTTCAATTAATTCCAAATTTAACAAATTGGATTCAATGTGAAAGACAACGTTATTTTTTGATAAACCCAAGATTGAAGAAATAGCATCTAGAGAAGCTGATTTGTTTTTAAAAGCCTGATACAAAAGTTTTAAATACTTTATATGTAAAATATTTAATCCATTTTCAAAAATACCTAAATAATTGAATGCTTTTTTTATAGTGGTAATATCAATAGATTTTTTTTCATCAAAAATTGCAAAATCTCAAGCTCTTTTTAAAAGATTTATTGCAATTCTAGGAATGTATGATGAATTCATTGAAATTAATTTTAAAGCTTGTTCATCAATTTTGATTTTTAATTTTCTTGCAAGATTTTTTAAAATTAAATTTATTTCATTTTCATTATAAGATGAAAATTTACCGACAAAACCAAACCTATCTATTAATGGTTTGCTTAATTTTTCAATTTGAGTTGTTGCTCCTATTAAAGTAAAGTGTGGCAAATTCATTCTTACAATTTTTTTCTCACCTTCTGGTCCAATTTGGATATCAATTACAAAATCATCCATTACAGAATATAAAATTTCTTCAATAGATTTATTAATTGCATGAATTTCATCTACAAAAATAATGTCATTTTCATTTACACTTACAAAAAGTGAAAGCAAATCTGATTTTTTTTCAAATTGATTTCCTTGCACAATTTTTAAATTAGAATTCATTTCTTTAGAAATAATATATGCTAAAGATGTTTTTCCATATCCTGGATTTGCTTGAAAAATTAAATGATCTAAATTTTCCTTTCTTAGAATAGATGATTTAATTAAAACCTTAAGAGTGTGTTTTAAATTTTTTTGACCAATGAATTCATTAAAGGAATTTGGCCTATGTATTAGGGGAAATTTGTTCTTTTTCATTTGCAATTAATTGTATTGATTCCTCAAGCATTTCTTCAATATCATTTTTATCATTAATGTTTGAAATAGCATAATTTATTTGATTTGTTTTAAATCCTAATGTTTTTAATGTATTTGACAATTCTGTAATTTTTTTTGTTTTTGATTCAAATTTTAAATTACCAGAATTTTCTTTTTCTAATAGATTTGCATATTTACTTTGAAATTCAAAACAAATTTGCTTTGCACTTTTCAATCCTAAAAAAGGTAGTTTTGATAAAGTTTCAAAATCATTATTAGAAATTAAATTCATAATTTCTAAGTAACCTGATTCTAATGCCATCAATGCAGTTTTTGGTCCAATTCCATTTATCGAAAGCAAATCGATAAAAAGAAGTCTTTCTTTAAATGTTTTGAACCCATACAAAGTTTTTGAATATGCGTTCTCATGTTTGTATATAAAAACTTTTGTAACAACATCTTTTTCAAATTTTTCTAATTCAGCAGCATAAATCAAAAATCCTTCATAGTTCGATTCTAAAAGAAAGTAGTTTTTACCAAAACTTACTATTTTTCCAATTTTATAAATATTCATTTTTTTCACCTCAATTGTTAATAAGAAAAAAAATTAAATATTTCTAAAAAAAGAAAAAATTTTGTGAAAAAAATAAAAAAAATCACCATTATGGTGATATGGTACGCCCTAGAGGATTTGAACCTCTGACCCAATGGTTAAAAGCCATTTGCTCTACCTACTGAGCTAAGGGCGCTCTTGGTGCCCTGAACTGGAATTGAACCAGCACGACCTATACGATCGAGGGATTTTAAGTCCCTTGCGTCTACCTATTCCGCCACCAGGGCTTAGCACATTCTCATTATAAATGAAAAAAGATTTTGTTGAAATTTTTTATTCATATTTTTTTAAGAGATGCTTTGTAGATATTTTTAAAATATTTGGTGCCCAAAACAGGACTTGAACCTGCACGATTTCTCGGTTGATTTTGAGTCAACTGTGTCTACCATTCCACCATTTGGGCAAAATTCATTGCTAAACTATTATACAAATAAATTAAAAATTAAGATAAAATAAATTCATGAATTTAAGAAAAATTTTAGACTTGCAAAGAGAACTTGACAAAAGCATTCATTTTGCCCATGAAATCGATAAAACTAAAAATTTAAAAACTGAAAAGATATTGGCTTTTTTTGTCGAGCTAGGAGAATTAGCTAACGAAATACAATTTTTCAAATATTGAAAAAAAGACAAAAAATTAGATTGAAAAAAAATTTTAGAAGAGTACTCAGACGGATTACATTTTTTGTCATCATTTATTCTTGAAAGTAATGGAAGTGAAATAATAGAACCAATTGTTATTTCAAATAATTTAAATTTTCAATTTTTAGAAATTTTAAAACAAATAAATGAATTGGAAGAAAATTTTAGTAAAAAAAGTACAGAAAAAATATTTAGCTTATATTTAGGAATTGCCAAAATTTTAAAAATAAGTGATGAAGAAATTGAAGCGGAATACATCAAAAAAAACATAATAAATCATGAAAGGATTAAAAATAAATATTAAAAACTAGCAATGCTAGTTTTTAATATTTATTTTAGTGCGTTGGATTTGCTTTAGAAATATCTTTTTTTGGAATTTTTGAATTGGAAGTTATTTTTTTATTATCTGATAATTTACCAAATAAGTTTTCAAAAATTTCATCATAATCACTTACCGAAATAAATTCAATTGATTCTTTAACTTCATCTGCTACTTCTACTAAATTACGATTGTTTTCATTAGGGATAAATACTGTTTTAATTCCTAATTTATGTGCTGCAAGAGATTTTTCTTTTAAACCACCTATTGGTAAAACTTTACCTCTTAAAGTTATTTCCCCGGTCATTCCTACTTTATGAGAAACAGGAATTTGTTTTAAAGCGCTAATTATTGCTGTTGTAAAAGTAACACCTGCACTAGGACCATCTTTTGGGACTGCTCCTTCAGGAACATGAATATGGATTTGGTTTGCTTCAAAATTAAAATCAATCTCATATTTTTTAGCATTAGATCTAACAAAAGCCAAAGCAATTTGAGCAGATTCTTGCATAACTTCTTTTAATTGTCCTGTTAATTTTATTCCACCTTTTGAATTTGGAAATGTTGTTACTTCAATTGAAAGAGTTGAACCACCATATTGTGTATAAGCTAAACCATTGACCGCTCCAATTCTTTCATAATTTTCTTTAAAATCATCTGTATATTTAATTACACCTAGTAAATTTACAATTTCTTCAGAAGTAATTACAAAATCTTTTTCAAGTTTGTTTTCTAATGATTTAACAACTATTTTCCGAGCCAATTTATCTAATGCTCTTTGTAAATTTCTTACTCCGGCTTCTAAAGTGTAATGTTTTATGAGAAAATCTAAACTTTCATCACTAATTTTAAATTGAGATTCTTCTAATGAATTTTGTTCAAGAACTTTTTTAATTAAATAATCTCTTGCGATTCTTATTTTTTCTAAAGATGTGTAACTACTTAATTCGATAATTTCCACTCTATCTAAAAGAGGAGCTGAAATGTTTTGATAATAATTAGCTGTTGCAATAAATAAAACTTTACTCAAATCATATTCTAATTCAATATAGTGATCTTGAAAATTAACATTTTGTTCTGGATCTAAAACTTCTAGCATTGCACTAGTTGGATCACCTTTATAATCAGAAGACATTTTATCAATTTCATCAAGTAAAATTACAGGATTAGATACACCAGCCTTTTTAATTGCTTGAATTATTTTTCCTGGTAAAGCACCAACATAAGTTCTTCTATGTCCTCTAATTTCAGCTTCGTCTTTTACCCCACCTAAAGATATTTTGATGAATTTTCTATCTAAAGTCTCAGCTATAGCTTTTGCTAAAGATGTTTTTCCAGTTCCTGGAGGTCCTACTAGAGCTAAAATCGGAACATTATTGCTTGATTTATACGAATAAGTATCATCTGAAGCATTTTTTTTAGTAAACAAATTTTTGTTTATTTCATAATCTGAATTAGGAATTTGAATTTTAGTTTTTTCATCTTCTGGATGTTTTTTATTATTGTTAATCATAACCGCAAGAAACTCAATGATTCTTTCTTTTACTTCTTTTAATCCATAATGATAAGAATCTAAAATTTCTTTAGATTTGACTAAATTTGTTTTATCAACACTTACTTTTCTTCAAGGTAAATTTGTTAACCATTCAATGTATGTTCTACTTGTATTTGCTTCAGGAGAAGAAGACATCATATTTTTAAGACGCCTTTTTTCATTTTTTATTGTCTTTATTACTTCTTCTGGATATTGTTCTTTGCCATATTTTGAATTAAGTTTTTCTTCAATTTCTTCTTCATCATTTTCATCATCGCCAAGTTTTTTTTGAATTACTTTAAGTCTTTCTCTTAATAAATATTCTCTTTGCTGAGAATCTAAATTTTTCTTAATATCTTTATCTAAATCAACATCTAATTTTTGAATATTTTTTAATTCTACTAAAAATGAAAAAATTAACTCTAGCATTTCTGTCAAAGATTTTTTAGCAAAAATTTCAAATTTTTTTTCAAAAGGCATAGTTAAATAATGAGCTAAAATGTATGTATATCTTTCTGAAGATTCATGTTTTGATAATTCTTGATTTGCAACAAGAGGCAAGTTTGATTCAATAATATTATTTAAAGAAGTTTGCATCTTTTCAATAATTGTTTCAGAACTTCCATTTTCATTTTTTAAAACAGGATAAAGTGATAAATTTGCTATTATGTCATTATTATTTTTATCTTTTTCAATTGAATCAAGTTTAATTCTTTCTACACCTTCAACAATAATTTTTCTATTTCCATTTGATAAAATTTTAATGCTTTTAATTTTTGTTAAAATTCCTACATTTTCAAGATCTTTTTCAAATTCAATTTCGTTTTGTTTGATATTTTTTTGTGGAATAAGCACTAATTTATTTTCAAAATCACTTTTTGCAAGATCTATTGCAGCTAATGATAAAGGCCTACCGACTTCAATTGTTGAAGAATTTCCAATAAAAGTAATAACACCCCTAGTTGCCATAAATGGATATTTCATTTTTACCTCTTTCTGTATTTTGTATTTTTAATAAACTTTAATTTAAATTATATTATAGAATATTGTTTTTATATTCTTATATTTTAAATATAACATAAAAATTAGCACTCTTTTAAATAAAGTGCTAATTTTTACTTATTCATTTTTAATTTTTTAAAATTTTTTTGAAAATAAAAAGTTTTCAAGTCAAAATTTTCAATAATTTTTGCTTTAAATAGTGCGATTGTTATTGAGGAAAATAAAATTGATACTAATGAAAAATTTATTAAGTTAAATGCTGTATATAAAGTAAAAATTCCACCTCAGTATGTATTTATATTGAAAAATAGACCTTTTAAGCTATTTCAAATTTGCGGTTGCATGTAAAATAAGAAATTTGCCGAATTTTGTCCTAATAAAGCAAAAAATAAAGGTGTAAAAATTAGACCATTTAAAAAAACCATTCAAAATGCATTGAAAATTGTTGCTGTAATAGATGAAATAATTAAGATGATATATTTGTTTAATTTAATTTGTTTTCAAGTTAATAAAACATAATAAGCAAAAGTAAAAAACAATATAAAAAAAACATCACTTACCAATAAAATAAAATGCCCTAAAATTCCAATTTCACTGTATCCTGAATTAATTGCAGGGCCAATAATAAATCTTAAAATGAGTAAAATTAAAGCGTATTTAAAATTTGAAACTAAAGCTAAAATAATAATAAATACAATTGTAAAATTAATATTTAAAAAACCAAAAATTGAAAATAAGGAAAAAAATGATTGAAAAATTAGAACTAAAGCAAAAAAAATCCCACTAAGAGTAATGTTATAAACAATTCTACTATTATTTCAAAAGTTTGTCCCAGACAAAATATAACCTTTTCCGAGTCTTTCTTTTTCTCATCCGGACTTTACCGTCGGTTTCTGAATTACACAGAATCAGCTTTTTGCTCGTAGACTTTTACTACCGGTACTGAATTAAACATGTCCCTGAAAGACTCATTTTTATTATACAAATATTTAAGTTGTTTTGTATTTAATTTTTTTTGTTAAAATTCTAATTATGAATTCAACTCAACAATCAATTTTTCCAGGGATAAATAATCTAACTTCATCACCTGGAATTCAATTTTATATTTGATTCTTATTTTTACTAATGGCTGGAATACTTTCTTTTATTTCTTTAAATTTAGTAAAAAATGCAGAAATCATTATTGCAAAAACTAAATTAGGAGGAGCTTTTGTTGGAGGAGTTTTAATTAGTGCAATTACTTCAATGCCAGAATTTATTACTGCTGTTTCTCAGGCAGGTTTTGGGAATGCTGAAACTGGAATTAGTGATGATCTTGGTTCAAATGCTTTTGCTATTTTTTTAATAATGATAACCGGATTACTACTTTATCGGGACTTATTTTTAGTTAAAGTAAAAGGTTTTACACGAGTAATTATCCTTATTTCTTTAGTAAGTAGTTTATTTTATGGAATTATTTTATTAATTGGACAAGATGCAATTATAGGAGTTGTTGGACAATATGCAATAGGAGTTATTCCAGCAATATTTTTAATTATTTATTTAATTTCAACATATCTTCAATATAAATATGGCGGAGATGATGAAGTTCATGAAACTGTTTTAAAAGAAAAATTTAAAAATAAAAATGTAAGGAAAACATTTTTTTGGTTCATTATATGAGCAATTTTACTTTGTGCAGCTAGTCTTGGAGTGAATTTTATTATTAATGGAATGCAAATTGTTTATGGGATAGATTCCAATTCTGCAGGAGGACTAATTTTAGCAATTACAACTTCATTGCCTGAAATAATTTCTTTTGGTTTTTTTATGAAAAACAAACAACCGATTGCTGCTTTTGGGACTTTAATTGGAAGCGCAATTTTTAATAATTCATTGATTTTTTGAGCAGACTTGGCATTTAGACAAAATTCAATTGTTATAGGACAACGTGGTAGTGATACATTTGCCATTGCATTTTTAGTAGCTGGTTTACTAGCTCTTCTTTCTTTAATTATCTTTTTTCCAAAATTTTTTAGTAAAAAAAGGTATTATTTTATTATTCCAGCATTAGGTGTAATTAGTTTTGTTGTTGGGTGATCATTAATTATTGCTTATTAAAGATAATAAAGGAGTTTTGTGAGTATAGCTATTATTATTAGTATTCCATTATTTATTATTTCTTTTTTGATGATCATTGTGTCTTTTTTGATGTCTCCAGATTCTAATTCTTTTTCAGGAGCGCTTGTCGGATCAAGTGATTTAGATTTATTTAAAGTTAATAAAGAAAAAGGTTTTAAAAAATTCTTGAAATATTCAATGGGGATTTTAGGTTTTATTTTATTTGCTACAGCTCTTTTAGTTAGGTTGGTTATATAAATGTTTAACAAGGAAAAAGTTTTAAGTCTTTTAAAGGAAAAAAAATACTCTTTTATTGAAATTGTGCAAAAAATTGAAGTTCCTAAATTCAAAAATAAGGATTTTAGTAATTTTTTATTTGACTTAGTTAAATCAGGAGAAATTTTTAAAGATAGAGATAACAACTATTACATGCCAAAATTTTTAGGTGAATTTAATGGGACTATTTCAATCAATTCAAAAGGATTTGGATTTGTTGATTTTGAAGATGATAAAAAAGATAGTGTTTTTGTATCTAAATTTAATTTGAATGGATCTTTTAATGGGGATTTAGTTTCAGTCAAATCTTATTGTGAAT
Source organism: Mycoplasma mobile 163K (assembly GCF_000008365.1). Classification (GTDB taxonomy): domain Bacteria; phylum Bacillota_I; class Bacilli_A; order Mycoplasmatales; family Metamycoplasmataceae; genus Mycoplasma_J; species Mycoplasma_J mobile. Next base: position 317,073 of record NC_006908.1, on the reverse strand, counting down.
CAAATGAAGCCGAAAAACAAAAATGTTTTGGTGTAATTTCAAAAATAATTAAAAGAAACACTCAATATCTTGTGGGTTGAAGTTTTTTAGAGAACGGAAAAATGAAATTTAAAGCTTTTGATGAAAAATATAATGTAACACAATTCTTATTTTTAGATAATGTTACTAATTTAAAAGAAAATACATTAATTAAAGTTAGAATTGTTGAATTTAATAAAATGAGTTCTATTGTTCAAATTGTAAAAACAATTGGACATTTGAATAATCCTTATGATGAAGTAGCATTAGTAATTGAAGAATCAGATATAGTTACTGAATTCAATGAAAATACATTAATTGAATCAGCAAATATTCCTCAAAGTATTTCTAGAGAAAAAGAAGAAATTAATAATAGAAGAGACTATAGAGAAAAATTGATTGTTACAATTGATGGGGATGATACAAAAGATTTTGATGATGCAATTTTAGTGGAAAAAAAGGGAGATAATTTTATTTTAAGTGTTCATATTGCAGATGTAAGTTATTATGTTAAAGAAAATAGTCCAATTGATTTAGAGGCCCTTTCTAGAGGTACTTCAATTTATTTAGCTGATCGTGTTATCCCAATGTTACCAGAATCTCTTTCTAATGGTATTTGTTCTTTAAATCCAAATGTTGATCGATTTACAATGGGTATTGAAATGGAAATTGATGAAAAAGGTAGAACAATTAGATCTGAAATATTTCCTTCAATTATTAACAGTAAAAAAAGATTGACATATAAAGAAGTTAATAGATTTTATAACAATGAAATTTCTTTTGATGATGTCCCAAATTTAAATGAAATGTTAAATACTTCTTTAGAATTATCGAATATTTTGCAAAAATTTAAAATTGCAGATGGTTATGTAGATTTTGAAATTGAAGAACCTAAAGTTATTTTAGATAAAGATGGAAGAGTAGAAAGAATAGATGTTAGAGAAAGAGGTTTATCTGAAGTTTTAATTGAAAATTTCATGGTTAGAGCAAATGAAGAAGTTGCAACTTTTCTTGCTAAAAACAAAATACCAACTTTATACAGAATTCATGAAAAACCTGATAATTTAAAAATCAGTAAATTAAATGGAATTATAAAAACTTTAAATATTAATGCCTTTTTTCAATCAGGAAATGATTCTTTAAAATTTTCCAAAACTTTAAATAAATTAAAAGATCAAAGATTTGATAATTTTATCAAGATTTTGATTTTAAGATCAATGCAAAAAGCTAAATATTCACCAAATAATGTTGGTCATTTTGGTTTGGGAAGTAAGTTTTATTTACATTTTACTTCACCAATCAGAAGATATCCAGATTTATTAACTCATAGAATCATTAGAGAAATTATTTTTAAGAATCAAAAAGACAAAATAAGCTCTTTTAATGCTATTTTAAAAAGAATTGGTGAAATGAATTCTGAAAGTGAAAACAAAGCTGTAGAATTGGAAAGAAATGTTATAGACATTAAAAAAGCTGAATTTTATGAATCTAAAATTGGTAAAAATTTTGTTGGAATTGTTGTTAGCATTTTACCATTTGGATTTTTTGTAGAATTTGAAAATAAAGTAGATGTTTTAATCCATAAAGATAATATAGTAGATGCTTATAAAATTAATGAAGAAGGCACAAAAATTATTTTGAAAGATAAAACAATTTTAATAGGTGATCAAGTTAATGTTACAATTATTGGGACAAATAGACTAGCAAGAAAAATAGATGCTATTTTAACTGAAAATTATAATCATTGAAAAACAATTAATTCCAAAAAATAGAGACAAAAATGAAAATCATTATAAAAAATAAAGATGCCTTTTTTAATTATGAGATTCTTGAAAAATATAAGGCTGGATTGATTTTAAAAGGATGGGAAGTAAAATCTATCAGAGAAAATAAAGTTCAATTAAAAGGTGCTTTCATCACTTTTAAAAATGATGAAGCATATATTACAAATATGCATATTTCACAATATATGAGTGTTAAAGGGAATGAATTAGAACCAAGAAAATTATTACTAAATAAACATGAAATAAGACATATTCAAGACAAAAAAAATCGTAATTCTTTAGCTGTGATTCCCTTGAATTTATTTTGGGATAATAACTATATAAAATTAGAAATTGCTTTAGCTAAAGGAAAAACCAAAGCTGATAAAAGGCATAGAATTTTAGAAAAAGATGTTAGAAAACACTTGAAAAAAATAACTTATTAAGTAAGTTATTTTTTTTATTTAAATGAATTTAGTAAAATTGTATTAAAATTATTAAAATGAAAGAATTAGAATTTGGAACTGCAGGATTAAGAGGAATTTTAGGTAAAACTAAAGAGCATTTGAATATTTTCCATGTAGCAAGAGTAATTGAAGGTTTTGCAAAATATTTGAAATCAGAAACTTTTAATTGAAAAAATAAAATTGTAATAATCGGAAGAGATAATCGAAGAAAATCAAGAGAGTTTTCAAGATTGGCAGCAAGTATTTTAGCTTTTCACAAAATAAATGTTTTAATTTCTAGAGAAATTATTGCGACCCCAATTATAAGTTATGCAACAAAATATCATAAGGCACTTGGTGCTATTAATATTACAGCTAGTCATAATCCAAAAGAATATAATGGAATTAAACTTTATGATAAAAATGGCTCACAAATTTTGCCAGATGTTGTTGATAAAATTAAATCTAATTTTTTAAATTATGAAGATTATACAAAAAAGCAAGCACTAAATCAATTTATTTTTAGTATTAAAAATAAATACATAAATTATATTCCAAAACAAACTTTGCAATCATATGAAGAAAAAGTTTTAAAAGTTGGTGGCAGCCAAAAAAATCTATCAAATATCAATTTATCTTTTAGTCCTCAACATGGAACAGGTGCTAAAATAGTTAAATCTATTTTTAAAAAATTAAATGTAAATGCTTTTTTTGAAGAAGCACAAATGAAAAATGATCCGGATTTTACTCATACAAAAAGTCCAAATCCAGAAGATAAATCTTCTTATGAAAATGTAATTAAATTAGGTTTAATTCATAAATCAGATGCTGTTCTAATTACAGATCCAGATGCAGATAGGGTAGGAATTGGAATTTTAAGAAATAATGAGTACATTCTTCTAAACGGAAACGAAACAGCAACTTTAATTTTTAATTATTTGATTGAAATAAACGAAAATAAATTGCAAGATAAATATTTAATTTATTCCTTTGTTTCTTCAAGTTTACCTAAAAAAATGGCAATTGAAAACAATATAAAATGGTATGAAGTTGCTACAGGATTTAAATATATAGGAAATTTAATTGAACAAATCAAAAATGAATCAAAAACTTCAAAATTATTATTTGCCTTTGAAGAATCATATGGATCTCTGATAAATGATTCATTAGCATATGATAAAGATGCAATTCAAAGTTGTGTAATTCTTGCAAAAATGATTAGTTTTTACAAAAAGAAAAGCAAAACCCTTTTAGATGTTTTAGAAGATATTTATAAAAAATATGGATATATTAAAAGTGAAAGTTTTTCAATTAATTTGGATGAAAAAAATCCTTTGCATTTAGAAAATATTCAGTCAAAATTTATAAATCTAAAATTTAATGAAGACTTTAAAATTGAAAACTTTATTAAAGGTAAAGAAAATATTGCCCCGAGTAATATGATAAGAATTAGTTTTCAAAATTTAAATTGAATCGCTCTTAGACCTTCTGGAACAGAAGCAAAAATTAAATTTTATCTTTATGTTGTTGATAAGGATAAAATTTTAGTAGAAAAAAATTGAAATATTTTAAAAGAAAAAATTCTTTCTATTATATAAAATAAAAAATGAGATTAATCTCATTTTTTATTTTAATTTAAACTAATTCAATAATAGACATTTTAGAATTATCACCTTGACGATTTGGTAATTTGATAATTCTTGTATATCCACCATTACGGTCTTTATATTTTGGACCTACACTAGCAAAAAGATATTGTAAAGATGTTTTACCATCTTTTAGCTGAATATTTCTTAAAAAACTTGCAGCTCTTCTTCTTGAAGCTAATGTATCTGTTTTTGCTTGAGTAATTAATTTATCAACATATGATCTTAAAATTTTTGCTCTTGCTTCTGTTGTTGTAATTCTTCCATGAATAATAATATCAGTTGCAAGAGAACGAATAACACCTTTTTGTCAAGAACTATTACGTCTAAATAATTGTACTGGATTGGCCATTTTATTCTTCTCCTTTATCTAGAAAAACATTGTATTTTTCAAGTTTTTCAACAATTTCATTAATTGATTTTTCACCTAAATTTTTAATGTTTTTTAAATCATCTAAAGATAGAGCCTCTAATTGTTGAACTGTTGTATAATTTGCTCTTTTTAAAGCATTAAAACTTCTGATGCTAAGATCTAAGCTTTGAATTAAAATATTTTGAGTTTTTGAATGTTCTTTTTCAGTATTTCCTTCTTCAAAAATATCCTTAATATTTAAACTATTAACATCACCAATTATGTTTAAGTGGGCAACTAAAATTTTTGCAGCTTGGGCAATTGCATTTTTTGCATCAATTGTTCCTTTAGTTACAATTTCCATTTCTAGTTTTTCTTGAACAATTACTGAAGAAGTATTTAATTCACTTGAAGAAAAACTTACTTTTTCAATTGGTGAAAAGTTACTATCAACAGCAATATATTGACCATTTGAAATTGAAGAAGTTAAATTTGTTTTGATTTCATCAATATACTTTTTATTTTCTTCAAAATCAACATAACCTCTACCTGCTCTTACAAAAACATCAATTTCCAAGACATTTGCAGCTGCTGTTGTCGCGATTAAAAGACCTGGATTAACAATTTCTGCTCCTATAGGAAGGATAAAATCCTTAGCATAAATGTCTCCTGCTTCTTTATTTGATTTTAAGCTTAATTTATAAATTTTTCCATCTTCAAAAATTTCTGGATTATATGCTATTTTAATATCTCTTAATCTTAATAATATTTGTGGAACATCTTCAGTAACTTTATTAATTGCCATAAATTCATGTTCAACACCTTTAATTTTTACAGCAAATGGTGCTACAGATGAAATAGAAGATAGTAAAACTCTTCTAATTGCTGTTCCTAAAGTAGTTGCTAAACCTTTTTCTAAAGGTTGAACAATAAAAGAAGTAGAAAAATCATTAATTCTTTTTGTTTTATTTTCTGTTCAATTAATTTTTATAAATTTTTCCATTATTTTAGATCTCTTTTCAACACTTTTTTAGGAGGTCTTGTTCCATTATGTGGAATTGGAGTGACATCTTTAACTTCTTTAATAATGATTCCTAATGCTTCAATTTGTTTTCTAGCAGCATCTTTACCAGAACCTGTTCCTTTTAATTCAACTCTTACTTCTTTTAATCCATGTTCTTTAGCTTTTTCTACAGCTGCTGTTGTTGCCAAACCAGCTGCATAAGGAGTTTTTTTCTTAGTTCCTTTGTAACCAATTGCTCCTGCTGAAGATCATGCAAATACGTTTCCGGCTTCATCACTAAAAGCAACAATTGTGTTTTGGTGAGTTGAATGAATATGTGCAACACCACTAACAATATTTTTTCTTTTAACTTTTTGTTTTGATTTTGTTTTTTTAACTGCCATGATTATTTACCTTTCTTACCAGCAACAGTTTTACGAGGACCTTTTCTAGTTCTTGCATTTTTTTGTGTTACTTGACCTCTTACTGGAAGACCTTTACGGTGTCTAATACCTCTATAAGATTTGATTTCCATCAAACGCTTAATGTTTAGTTGAATTTCTCTTCTTAAATCACCTTCTGTTGTGAATCTAGAAGCAATATTTCTAATTTTTGTTAAGTCTTCTTCTGATAGATCTTTTACTCTAATATTTTCATCAATATTAGCTTCTGCTAAAATTTGTTTAGATAATGATCTACCAATTCCGTATACATAAGTTAAAGAGATGATTACTCTTTTATTATTAGGAATTTCGACATTTAAAATACGTGCCATGTATTACCCTTGACGCTGTTTATGTTTTGGGCTTGTTTTACAAATTACCCTAACAGCTCCCTTTCGTTTAATAATTTTACAATCTTTACACATAGGTTTAACTGATGCTCTGACTTTCATTTTTCTCCTTATCTATGACGGTAGACAATTCTACCTTTTGTTAAATCATATGTACTTAATTCAACATCTACAGTATCTCCGCGCAAAATAGTTATATGATGAACTCTTATTTTACCACTAATATGTGCTCTTACAACTATACCATTTTCTAGTTCAACATCGTACTCATCTGTGTTGTATGCTTTAATGACTTTTCCAGTCATTTTTATTGCGTCTTTTGCCAACTTAAATTCCTTCCGTTAAGATGATAGCTTTACCATTTTCAATTAGAACAGTATGTTCATAATGTGAGGATTTTTTGCCTGATTTACAAACAACAGTTCATCCATCATCTTTAATATATAAGTCGTTATTATCTTGCATAATCATTGGTTCAATACAAATGACCATGCCATCTTTTAAAAGAGGTCCTTTATTTTTTTTACCTTTATTTGCAACAATTGGATCTTCATGTAAATTTTTTCCGATTCCATGACCGCTAAATTCATCTGGTGTATACAAATTGTTTTTCGCTAAATATCTACCAATTGCATCTTCTATGTCACCAATTCTTGAACCTGGTTTTATTGCTTTAATTCCTTCATAAAAAGCTTCTTTAGCGGCATTTATTAAATAATTATTTTCAGTATTAGTTTGTGTTCCAACACTAATGGTAAAAGCACTATCTGAATAATATGAATCATAAATAATTCCCATATCAACTTTTAGTAAATCTCCCTCTTTTAAAATATAGTTTGAAGGTATCCCATGAATTAATTCTTCATTTACACTTAAACAAGTCGAATTGGGAAATCCATGGTAGCCTAAAAATGCAGGTTTTACTTTTCTTTTTAAAATTTCTTCAAAAGCAACCTGATCTAATTCTTTTAAAGAAATCCCCGGTCTTACAAGATTATAAATAATCTCTTTAATCTCTGCCAGGATCTTACAAGATTTTCTTATTTTTAAAATCTCTTGTTGATTTTTAATTTTAATCATTAAAAACTTTCTTAATAACTAAAGAGGCAACTTTTTTAACAGATTCTTCTGAATTGATTACTACAAGTGATTGGTTTTTCTTGTAGTAATCAATCATTGGTTTTGTTTCTTCGTTATAAATTTTTAATCTTTTTTTAATTGATTCTTCTGAATCATCTTGCCTTGCTTCAATTTTAGTTAAATTTTCCAAATGATTTTCACAAAACTCACCTTTTTTTGAAGGATTATATTTTAGATGATAAATACTTTTGCAAATTGGACAAATTCTTCTAAAAGATAATCTTTCAATAATCAAATTAGTAGGAACTTCCAAAAGCACTGCAAGTATTTTTTCATCTAAGACACTAGATAAAAACATGGCTTGATTTAACGTTCTAGGATATCCATCTAAAATAAATTTCTTGTTTTCTTGTTTTAATTCTTTTAATTTTTTTAAAACAATTTGATTAGTCAACTCATCAGGTACATATTTACCATCATTAACAATTTCAGCTACTTTTAAACCTAAAGGGGTTTTGTTTTTTATTTCATTTCTAAAAATTTCCCCAGTTGAAATATGTTCTATATCATATTTAGTGCTAATTTCAAGAGCTGTTGATCCTTTACCAGAACCTGGAGCTCCTAAAAAAATTAAATTCCTTATCATAATAATCCTTTTGATTTTTCATCATTATTATTCTTTGAAGTAACTTCAAGTATTTTTTTATGTTTTTGACTTAAGCTTTGACTTTTTTTTCTTGCTTGAATTTGAGTAATTGTTTCATATGAAGCAGTTACTAAAATAATGACACTTGTCCCACCGAAACTAATATTTTCAGGAACTCCTGCTAATTGCTGAGCAAATTGCATTCCTCCAATTATGATTAAGTAAAAAGCACTAAAAAAACATAATCTTAAAACAATTCCTGTCAAATAAGTTTCTGTTTCTTGTCCTGGTTTTATACCAGGGATAAAAGTTGAGTTTTTAGCAAAATCTTCAGCAATTTTATCAACTTTAGATTGTTGCAATCCAAAGAAAATTGCAAAAATGAAAGTTATTGAAATAAACAAAATAAACCCAATTGTATTATTTGGCCTTAAATTACTTTCTACTCAAATTCTAAAAGGATTTGAAATAGGAAAGACGCTTGCAAATAATTGTGGAAAAGAAATTATTATCAAAGCAAAAATGATTGGACTGATTCCACCTGGATTAATTTTAATTGGTAAATAAGAAAGTTCTTTTTCATTTTTAGCTCTACCAGCTCCAACTTGTTGAATTGGAATTCTTCTTTCGGCATTATAAACAAATCCTATAATGTACATTAAGATAATAAAACCAAAAACATAAGAAATAAAAGTTACGATCCCATTTGATAAAGAAGAGACTCTTTGTTGTTCACCTACAAGAGCATTGAAAGTTGCTGTAAATTGAGTAGGTAATGTTATTACAATCCCTGTAAAAATCAACAATGTTGTTCCATTTCCAACACCTTTATCAGTAATTTGATCACCAATAAAAATACTAAAAACTGTTCCTGCAATTAAAATAACTGGTAAAATTATAAACTGATATCAAAAAACATTAAATTCATTTGTTAATGATATAAAAGAATTTTGAGCGGAAAGTGCTGAAACAATCGTCATTGATTGAACAACTCCTAAAAAAATCGTAATTGCTCTTGTGATAATATTAATTTTTCTTCTTCCAATAGGTCCGCTTTGACTAAGCCTATAAATAGGTGGAAATAGTTTGGTTTGCAAAATTTGCATAACAAGAGAAGCAGTAATAAAAGGACTGATTCCTAAAGCTACAATACTAAAGTTTCTTAATCCTCCACCACCTACAAGATTTAAAATTCCTAAAAAAGTGTTTGAGTCTAAATTACCAACACTTACACCAGGCAGTGTTATTGATCCTGCAATTGCAAAAATAGATAAAAGAAAAATTGTGAAAACAATTTTATTTAATAATGCTCTTTTTTTTCTAAAATCTTTTCAGGCATTTCTTAGAATAAAAAAATATTTTGCAATACTTGTTGGAATATTAGCAAAAAAATCTTTTATTTTAGGGATCATTAAATAACCTCTACTTTTCCTCCGGCTTTTTCAATCAATTCAATTGCTTTTTTACTTGCAGCATTTAATTTTATTGTAAATTTTTTCTTTGTTGCGCCATTTGCTAAAAGTTTAATTGGTAAATTTTTGTTTCTAGCAATTCTTTTTTCATGTAAAACTTCTGGATTAATTTCTGCTTTATCTGGAAAAGCAGCATCTAAAGTTTCAATTGAAATAACTTGATATTCAATATGATTAACATTGTTAAATCCTCTTTTTGGAACACGACGATATCAAGGGTTTTGTCCCCCTTCAAATCCTGGCTTGCTTCCAGTTCTTTTTAATTGACCACTTTGACCTTTACCAGCTTGTTTTCCTTTACCTGCTGCGTGTCCTCTACCAACACGGTGCTTTTCTTTTCTAGCACCTTCATTATATTTTAATTCATGTAAATTCATTTTCACACTTCTTTCTATAAATCTTTAATATCTAAATCACGCATTTTAGCAATGTCTTCAGCATATCTTAATTTTTTAAGTGCATCAAAAACAGCTTTAACAACATTTTCTTTTGATCTTGAACCATAAGATTTTGTGTAAATGTCTGTATATCCCGCAAGTTCAACTACTGCTCTAACTGAATTAGAAGCAATAATTCCTTTCCCTTTTGGAGCTGGTTTCAACATAACTTTTGAGGCTAAAAATTTAGCTCACTGCTCATGAGGAACAGTCGATTTATTAATAATTGGAACTCTAATTAAATTGTTTTGAGCATCTTTTACTGCTTTTTTAATTGCATCTGGTACTTCAAGAGCTTTTCCGTGACCATAACCAACTCTACCTTTTTTATCACCAACAACTACAACAGCTGCAAATGAAAATCTTCTTCCACCTTTTACAACATTTGTAACTCTTGCAATATTAACGATTTTTTCTTCAAATTCTTTTTCAGGTTTTTTGTTAGCATTTTTTTTGAAATTTTGAGAATTAGTTTTCTTTTTAAATTTAAAATCTTTATCTTTTGAATTTTTAGATGTTGAATTATCATTAGGAGTTGTATTTATTGTACCCTTGTGATCAGGATTTTTGTTTAATTTTTCTTCTAAAATTTCAATTTCTTGAGTTAAAGAAGTATCTAAAGACTTTTGTCCTTCTTCTTGAATTTTATTTGTAAAATTCTTTTCTTGTTTTTTATCAATAGGCATTAAAATTTAACTCCTTCTTCACGCATTGCTTCAGCAAAGGCTTTTACTCTTCCGTGATAAATATATCCAGAACGATCAAAAACAATTTTATCAATTTTTTTAGTTTTTAATAAAGCTCCCATTTCATGTCCTAGTTTTTTAGCAGCAGCTATATTACCGCTATATTCTTTGTTTTTAGATGTTCCTAAACTAACAATTGTTTTATTTAATTTATCATCAAAAAGTTGTGCATAAAAATTTTGTAAAGATTTGTAAACAAAAACACGAGGTAAATTTGTTGTTTTACGTATTTTATTACGAATACGTAGATGTTTTGCTTTTCTTGCATCATTACGACTTAATAGTTTTGCCATTATTTACCTGCTGCCTTTCCTTCTTTACGACGAATTACTTCGCCTTTATACATAATCCCTTTTCCTGAATAAGGATTTGGAGTTCTTACTTTTCTAATAACAGCAGCAAGTTCTCCAACTTTTTGATTATCAATTCCTGAAATAATAATTTGAGTAGGTTTTGGAATTTCTACTTTTAGTTCTTTTGGAACATTAACATAAACCAAATGTGAATATCCTGCTGCAATTTCAATTTGACTACCTTTTAAAGCAGATTTGTATCCAACACCTTTTATTTCAAGTTCTTTTTTAAACCCTTTACTTACACCAATGATCATATTTTCAATAATAGAATTTGTTGTTCCATGTAATTGTTTTGTATGTTTTTCTTCATTTGCTCTAATTGTTTTTACTTCATGATTTTCTACTTCGATAGCAATTAAAGGATTAACATTAAAAGTTAAAACTCCTAATTTACCCTTAATTTCTACTAAATTATTTTTAATATTTAACTCTACATCTTTAGGTAAAGTTAAAACTCTTCTTCCAACACGTGACATATTACTTATCAAATGTAAGCAACGATTTCGCCACCTACATTTTCCTTTCTTGCTTGTTTGTCGGTTAAAACACCTTTTGAAGTAGAAATGATTGCAATTCCATAACCATTTAATACCATTGGTAAATCTTCAACTGAAGAATAAACTTTTAGTCCAGGTTTTGAAATTCTTTTTACACCAGTAATTACACTGATATTATTTTTGTATTTTAAAGTAACATTAAGATTTTTCTTAACACTATCTCCTTCAATAGCAAAATCAAAAATATATCCTTGATCTTTAATGATTTCTAAAATTTTAGATTTTTTATTTGAAAAAGGGATTAAAACATTTTTATGTTTTCTTGCAGTTGCATTTTTTATTCTTACTAACATATCTGCAATTGGATCTGTAATAACTCTAGACATTATCAGCTCGCTTTCTTCATGCCAGGAATTTTACCTTCATGTGCTAATTTTCTAAAACAAATACGACAAATTTTATATTTTCTTAAAACAGCTTGTGGACGACCACAAATCTGGCATCTTGTATATGCTCTTGCAGAATATTTAGGATGTCTAGTAGCTTTGACTTTTAATGATGTTTTTGCCATATTTCCCCTTAATTTGTTGCCTTAGCAAAAGGCATTCCTAGTTTTTCTAATAAATATTTTGCTTCACTATCTGTATTTGCGCTTGTTACAATAATTACATCTAGTCCTTTATTACGACGAATTTTATCAAAATCAATTTCTGGGAAAATGATTTCTTCTTCAATTCCAAGTGCAAAATTACCTCTTCCATCAAAAGATTTTGGACTAATACCTCTAAAATCTCTTATTCTAGGAATAACAATGTCTATCAATTTTTGTAAAAAATCTCACATTTTGTCTCTTCTTAAAGTAACTTTTCCACCCATTGGCATTCCTTCACGAATTTTAAATGAAGCTAAAGATTTTTTTGCATGTGTTTTGTAAGGGGTTTGCCCTGTAATTAAAGTTAATTCATTTATTACTTCTTCAACAGCTTTAGTGTTTGATACTTCATTACCTGCTGTCATATTAATTACAATTTTTTTAATTCTTGGAATTTGCATTGGTGATTTATAACCAAAGTTTTTCATGATGTCTTGTTTAACTTTTTCATTAAATTTAACTTGTAGTTCATTCATTAAATGCTCTTTCCAGTACGTTTAGCAATTCGTACTTTTTTATTATTTTCGATTTTATAACCAATTTTTGTATGTTCTTTTGCTGATAAAGGAGTAATTGAAGTGTCACTTGTTGCTTTATCTTTTGATTTTAGTTTTGGTGTTTTAAATTTTAAAGCAACATTAGAAATGTGAATTCCTGCTTCAAAGGTTTCGATGCCACCTTCTGTTTTTTGTTGTGTAGGTTTAACATGTTTTGTTACTTTGTTGATGTCTCTAACTTTAACAGTTTCATTTTTGTAATCAATAGCAATAATTTGTCCAGATCTTCCTTTGAATTTTCCAGAAATTATTAAAACTTGATCATTTTTATGTAATTTTGATTTTTGTAATTTCATACTTATCCTATAAAACCTCTGGCGCTAGAGAAACAATTTTTAAATAACCTTTATCACGCAATTCTCTTGCTACAGGCCCAAAAACTCTAGTTGCTCTTGGAGTTCCATCTTCTTTTAAAATAACAACAGCATTATCATCAAATTTAATGTGAGTTCCATCTTTTCTCTTAATACCATACTTTGTTCTTACAACAACTGCTCTAACTACTTGACCTTCTTTTACTAAACCAGTAGGTAATGCTTTTTTAATTGAACAAACAACAATATCACCAATATTTGAAGTTTTTTTAACACTTCCACCTAAGTTTCTAATAATCCCGACTTCTTTTGCACCTGAATTATCCGCTACTTTAACTCTACTTTCTTCTTGTATCATTATTCACTTCCTTTTCCTTCTTTAGCTCTTTGTCTAATTTTTTCTAAACGGAAAAATTTTGTTTTACTTAAAGGTCTTGTACCAACAATTTTAACAATATCACCCATTTGTGCTTCTTCTTTTTCATCATGAGCTGCAAATTTTTTCGTTGATTTAAAACGTTTTTGATATAAAGGGTCTTTTTTGAAAGTATCGACAGCAACAACAATAGTTTTTGAACTTTTATCTGAAACAACTACTCCAGTTAAAGCTTTACGACGATTAATTCTTTCTTGCATTTTTCTTTACCTCTTTTTTATCAATTTTATTGATTAGTTCTTTTTCACCTAAAATTTGTTTTTCTTTAAGTGCAGTTAGAACTTTTGCAACATCTTTTCTTACTACTTGAATTTTATGTGTTTGTTCTTGTTGAGAAGTTTTATTTTTGAATCTTAATAAAAATAATTCAGCTTTTAATTCAACAATCAAATCATTTAATTCAGTAGTAGATTTATTCTTAATATCTTTATATAACATTATTCACTCTCTTTTAAAACAATTTTAGATTTTACTGGAAGCTTGTAAGATCCTAAACGTAAAGCTTCTTTAGCAACTTCATCTTTAACACCTGATACTTCAAATAACATTGTATTTACTTTTGCAACCGCTACTCATTTTTCAGGAGAACCTTTTCCCTTACCCATACGTACTCCAATAGGTTTAGAAGTAAGACTTAATTGTGGGAAAATTCTAATGAACACTTGCCCCTCACGACCCATATAACGAGTGATTGCAATTCTAGCACTTTCAATTTGTCTAGCTGTAATTCAAGCTGATGTTTTAGCTTGCAAACCGAATTTACCAAAAGATACTTTATTACCAGTATGTGCTTCACCTTTATCGTGTTGTAATCTATGTGTACGACGATATTTAGTTCTTTTCGGTTGTAACATTTTTTTCACCATTCCCGTCTAAAAATTCACCTTTTGAAACTCAAACTTTAACTCCAATTGCACCATAAGTTGTTCTTGCAGTCGCCATTGCAAAATCAACATCTTGTCTTAAAGTATGTAATTTCATTTCTCCTTCAGAATATCCTTCTGAACGAGCCATATCTACACCATTTAAACGTCCTGAAACTTGAGTTTTAATTCCTTTTGCTCCACTTTTCATTGCATTTCTAATTGCAAATTTTTGTGCAACTCTAAAAGGTGCTCTATTTTCTAATTTAATAGCAATTTGTTCTGCTAAAATGATTGCATTTAAGTCAGGATTTTTAATATTAACTACTTCAATATTTAATTTAAGTTCTTTGTTTCTTAAAAGTTTTTGAATATCTTGAGTTAATTTATTGATGTTTTCTCCATTTTGACCTAAAATAGCTCCAGGTTTTGCACTATGAACAAGTACACTTAAATGACCATTTTGATTTCTTCTAATTTCCACTTTACCAATTAAATATTCACGTGTAAACTTGTTAAAAAATCTGTAGATTTTATCATCTTGTAATAAAATATCAGCAAAATCTTTTTTATCCGCATATCATAAGGTGTTATGTTTTTTAGTTACACCATATCTAAATCCATTTGGATTAACTTTTTGTCCCATTTATTACTCTCCTACTTTTCTTTTAAAACAATTTCTAAATGACTAGTTCTTTTAAAAATTGAATAAGCTCTTCCTTGACTTCTTGGTTGAAACCTTTTAAGTGTTGGACCTTCATTTACTAAAACTTTTTCAACAACCAATTTTTCATTGTTCATCCCATGATTATTGATTGCATTTGCTACGGCTGAATTTAATAATTTTATAAATAAGGCTGAAGCTTTTTTGTTTGTGTTATATAAAATAGATAACGCATCGTTTGCTGATTTATAACGAATTAAATCTGCTACTAATCTTGCTTTACGAGCGCTAATTCTTTGTACTTTAACTGTTGCTCTTGATTCCATTATTTTTTCTTACCTTTTTCTGATCCATGACCTGTGTATGTTCTTGTTGGTGAAAATTCTCCTAATTTATGCCCAACCATATCATCTGTTACATAAACATCAATAAATTGTCTTCCATTATGAACTTGAAATGTAAAACCTACAAATTCAGGGAAAATAGTTGAACGTCTTGATCATGTTTTGATTGGTTTTTTTGATTTTGATTCGATAGCATTAACTACTTTTTTCATTAATGATGCTTCTACATAAAATCCTTTTTTTGCTGATCTTGCCATTAGTTATTTATCCTCTTTTTTCTTCCTCTAATTATTAATTTTGTTGAAGATTTGTTTGTTTTTCTTGTCTTAGGACCAAGTGCTTTTCTACCTCAAGGAGTCATAGGGCTTTTTCTACCAATTGGTTGTTTACCTTCACCACCACCATGCGGGTGATCATTTGGGTTCATGGCAGATCCTCTAACAGTAGGTCTGATTCCTTTGTGACGATTTCTTCCGGCTTTTCCAACATTAACAAGTGAATGTTCTTCATTACCGACAACACCAATTGTTGCTCTACATTCAGCCAAAATTCTTCTTGTTTCACCAGATTTTAATCTTAAAACAACATATTTTCCATTGTCATCTTTACCTAAAATTTGAGCAGAAGAACCTGCTGATCTAGCGATAATAGCTCCACCTTTAGGTTGCATTTCAATATTATGAATGAAAGTTCCTTCTGGAATGTTTTTCAATGGTAAAGTATTTCCGATTTTAATATCAACATCTTCACCTGAAACAATTACATCATTAACTTTTAAACCTTTAGGATATAAAATATATGATTTAAATCCATCTTTATAAACAATTAATGAGATATTTGCACTTCTGTTTGGATCGTATTCAATAGTTTTCACAATTGCTTCAATATTATCTTTTTGTCTTTTAAAATCAACTAAACGATACTTTCTTTTTTCTCCAGATCCTTTATGTCTTGTTGTGATTTGACCTGAATTATTACGACCAGCCTTTTTTTTCAAAATAGTCATAAGACTTTTTGTAGGTTCATGCCCAGTTAAATTTTTTGAATAATCTAAACTTGACATATTTCTTCTACCATTAGTAGTTGGCTTAAAATATTTAATAGCCATTTTTTCTCCTTTGCCTAAAAATAGTTGCGAATTTTCTTCTAAGCATTTGATTGATTTATTAATTAATCAATTTCGCTATATTTTTGTTTTTTTAAACTTTTTTTGTTGTTGTTTTTTTAGTTGTAGTAGATTTAACTTTTGTATCAATAGTTGCTTTTTTTGCCACTACTAATGTTTTATCTTTTTCTTTTGTTGTTGTTTTTTTAACAGAAGTTATTTCTTTAGGAGAAGTTTCTTTCTTAACAGAAGTTGTTTTCTTAATTGGGGTTACCTCTTTTGAAGTAATTTCTTTTTTGATAGAAGTTACTTTTTTAGGAACGCTTTTAACAATTTCATCCTTAATTTCTGACTGTTCTTTTGCTGCAATTTTTGCTGCAATTTTTTCTTCTAATTTAAGTTCTGATGTTGATTTTTCTTTAATTAATTGTTTTTCAACTTTTTGTTCTTTTTCAATTTCTTCAGGGAAAATATTGATTTTTCCTTCTCTTAAATAAACATAAGCCTTTTTATATGAATTTGTAAGACCTTTAAAACGTCCTACTTTTTTTTCTTTTTGAGGAACATTAAATAAATTGATTTTTTCTACTTTTACTTCAAAAATAAATTCTATTGCATCTTTAATTTCAATTTTTCTAGCTCTTCTGTCAACAGCAAAAACATAAACATTTTGAGCCATAGTTTTATATGATTTTTCTGTTAATAAAGGGTATTTAATAATTTCATTATGATTCATTATTTAACTCTACTTTCTAATGTAGTAAGATCTTTTTTACTCAACAATAATGCATGTGTTTCATTTAAAAGTTCAACTGTTAATGAATTTAATTTAACTACATGAAGATTTTGAACATTTCTTCCTGATTTGAAAATTTTTTCATCA